>JABDCW010000015.1 GCA_013287905.1 Chlamydiota bacterium
GTCCCCCAAAAAAACGGCTGTCGGCGTCCAGATCGAGGAGATTTCTCGCGTTGAGAATGATCGTTTCTTGTTGCTCTTGCCTGGTTAAAGAGGCTGATACGCTTCGCATTAACCTTGCGATCAACTCCTTTTCTGAAGAGACCAGGTTCAGCCCGATGCGTGCAAATGAGATCCTGAGTCGCAAGTCAGCGGCAAATTCAGGGGAAATTAATTCCGGTACATCAATGACGGCCATTTTGGCTTCCATTTCCCGCAATGCCGCCCTGCGTGCCCGATGCTTCCCATATGCCAATGCAACAATAGGGAAGTTCAGTGCGATCAGAGTGTTTTCCACCATATCCTGCAGCTGTTCAATGTGAATATATTGCGAGCTTGATTTTTCAACTACGATTTCAATTTCAGCCTGGATTTGCCTGCCCACCGGTTCATGTCCTATTTCTGCGCAGGCGGCATTCACAGCTTTTTCAATTTTACTGCCGTTCCATGCGACCAGACGGGGTTTCAATGATTTGGTATGGGGCAAATCGCGACGGATGATGCTGGGAAATTGAGAGGGGGCTTTCGCTAAATTTTTTTCTAATTCTAATACATCGATTGTTGTCATGGCAGGTCCTTTATATGAGGTCATCTTCATTCGTGTTTTTAATGCTTCCGCCGGTTTGGTATTCAGTGACCCGCGTTTCAAAAAAATTCTTTTCTTTCTTAAGGAAGATCACCTCATCAAGCCAAAGAAAAGGAGTGGTCTTTACGCTGGAAATCCGCGGCAGTTTAAGGCTCTGCAGCCGTCTGTTCGCATTGTAGTCGACAAAATCGAGAAAATCTTTTTGTGTCATTCCCACAATATTTTCGGGCAGGCAGTCCAGTACGAACTCTTTTTCCAGGTCTACCCCTTCGCGCATAAAATCGATCAGTTCCTGCCGAAACTTTTCCGTCCAAATGTCGGGGTTTTCTTCGATCAATTTTTCAAGGATATAACGCCCAAGGGCGATATGGTTCGATTCATCGCGCAACGTATATTGGAACATCTGGCCAATCCCTGTCATCTTATTTTGACGGTGCAACGACAGGATCATGGCAAAAAGAGCATAGAACTGCGTCCCCTCCATCACCTGTGTTATGCCAAAAATTGCCTTGGCAAACTTTTGCTTATTTTCCGTAACTGTCAGATCAATCCCCATTTTCAATTCGGGCATCTGACAGGTAATAAAGGCATTTTTCTTCCGGATGGAAGGAACATCCTGAAATTTTGCAGTCACCTCATCGATATCGATCTGCAAGCTGCTGATAATATGCAAAAGCGAATCCATATGGATAGACTCTTCCGCAATTTGCCGAAGGGAGGCGTGCTTAAGCTCTGCTGCAGTGAGGTTGTCTTCAATGATATGCAGGACGCTATCCCCCACAATCCCCTCTGCTGCCGAAAAATAGCCGACACCCATTTCAATGATCCAGCGCTCGCGCGAGTTTAGCTGGTTGGAATTCCATAAGGCACAATCCTTCGTCATGTCGATGACATCGGGCTCCCAATGGTTTGCTTTCATTTGTTTGTAAATGCGATATGCTTCGTGATATTTGAGCGGAAGCACATTCAGTTCAGCACTGCGTGTTCCATTGATCACCTTTTTTCCCGCAAGACGGGCTCTTGCTTTTTCTTTATCGAGACGAAAGGTACGGTTTTGAAACGTATAGACGACGTACTTTCCCTCTTCTTTTTCTGTATACTGATCTAAAACTTCCATGAGGCTGCTCCTGCAGACGCTTGCCACAGCGCAAAATTCATATATAAGGAATGAAAGGCGAAAAACCTTCCCATCCTTAAACCAGAGGACAAAAGAAGGCGGCAAACAGTTGAACTGAAAGGCGCATTATTAGTCCCATCCTCTCTTTGGCGAGAGAGCTGCCTCAAACACTTGTCCGAGGATTTGATGTGAATGAAAAAGCAGGTCTTCTGACTTCGAGGTCGTCCTACTCGTCTACCTTCCCGTATATTGATACAGTGGCTTATAAGCACATGAGCTTGTCTCAGGCACTAGACTTTTGTCACTCGTTACAGCGGCGCTACCGCACGGGATTTACACCCGTTTCCCTATTCTCCCCAGACCGTAATCTGAGGCACTTTTTCATGAAATTATTACCGGCCGGCATTGTCGCCGTCCTGGACGAAAAGTTATCCTTTTATTCATATATTGTCAAGCCCTCAAGTTTTTTATAAGGTAGCCAGGGCGCCAAAGCCCTGCTTATGGTAGCCAGGGCGCCAAAGCCCTGCCCCAAGGTAGCCAGGGCGTCTCGCCCTGCTTATGGTAGCCAGGGCGTCTCGCCCTGGCAGCGTGCGAGTCCCGGGCAGGGGGCAGGGCGGGACGCCCTGGCTACCTTGGGGCAGGGCTATCGCGCCCTGGCTACCTTATTTTAAAAAAAACATTTTGATATAATGTAATTTTATGATACAATAATGCTATTAATAATTAATATAATTAATTAAATATAAAAGGATTAATATTATGAGTATTCAAGGCTTATTGCAAAAAGGTGAAGCTAATTGCCCTATTTTAGAAAAAATGGCTGATAAAATATTAACTCCTGTACGTGCAATTTGGACCGGCAGAAGAGTGGAGGTAAAGGATAGCGCCATTCATTGTTCTTATAGCAATGGGTATAGTGTGATAGTCCCGATGCCGATGAAAGGACAAGTTGAGATGAGAGTGCGGGGTATCGGGGGTCATCCATCCACCTTCTTAACCTCTATTGCCCTGCTCCCTGTAGCGCTATTCGGATTAGCTTTAAAAAAAATCTCTCTATTAACCAACGAAAAATCTAATCGTTATCACAAATTAATCGAAGCCGTATTAAAAGAACTGGAGATCAAAAGTAAGTGTCCCTCTGCACCTGAGTTAGGAGATGATCTCACTTCCAAACAAATCTACGAAGCAGAAAATACAATCTATAATGCAGAGAGGGAAATCCCAAAGTTAAAAGAAAAAATGGAAAAATCCAAAAAATTTCCCCCACTTCCCATGCCAGCAGATGCGACTCCCATAGAAAAAGAGCTGATCAATGAAGAAAATCAAAGAAGAACTAAAAAAAATCAAAAATGGGAAAAAGAATTGCTTGAAAAAGAAAAAGGGATTGAAAATCAGAAAAAATACCTGGAAGAGTTGCAAAACCGTCCCGATTTATTTAATGACCCTGACCCTGACGCAATAAATGGAGTTATCGAGAGGAATCTCGAAATTTTAAATCAAAAACCAGAAGCAGTAAAAAAAGAAATTCAGAAAATCACTCAACAAATTCAGGAAAATAGAAGACGACAGGACGACATAAAACGTTGTGCAAAAATACTTAAGATTCCATTAGATAATGATAGATTGGAACAATTAGAAGATATGAAATTTACAGTATATGCACTCTTAGAAAAACGCAACGAACAAAAACGAGAACTAAAACGGGTAATAAACGCTCCTAAGGTCTATATACAATGGCAGTCAGCCCATAAAAAAACACAAGAAGCGTTCAGCGAATATCTAAAGTCCGCAGCAAAATCATGACGGCTCAGGGAGAGGAAGAGCCCCTTTCAGCCTGTTATACACCTGAAAACGTTTAATAAACGCCATCGTCAGCTTCTCTGTTAAAGCTTTAAAAAAACGCAGAGGCGCAGAGGCGCAAAGACGCGGAGACGAAGAAAATTTAAAAACTTGTTTACTAAGGTTTGATCAGTAGAAAGAAATATAACAAGAGAAAGAAATATAACAAGATAACAGGTTAGGCAAGATATCAAAAAAATAAGAATAATCTATTGTTGTTTCTGTTTATGTTTTTCTCTGCGTCTTCGCGCCTCAGCGCCTCTGCGTTGAATTGCTTATTAGACTTATGGGTAGTGGCATGGGCTGCCTTACATAGCTACTAAAGTCAGCCCATAAAAAAACACAGGAAGCGTTCAACGAATATTTAAAACCCGCAGCAAAATCATGACGGTTCAGGGAGAGGAAGAGCCCCTTTCAGTCGGTTATACACCTGAAAACGTTTAATAAATGCCATCGTCAGCTTCTCTGTTAAAGCTTTAATTTGCGCATCCAGGTGATCGGTCGTGGCGTAAACGATTTCCTGATTTTCCCATGTGATCGCCTGCCATACCCCTTCCGGCTCAAAATCTTTTCTCACTACATGTACTTCCTCGAAGAGACGGCTTGTGCCAAACACGACGAATTTATCTAAGTCAACAGGATAAATGATCAGCAGCACGTGTAAGAATGGCAATGGAGGGCCTTCAATAGTCTCGCGCTTCGGAACCAATCCATTTTTAACAAAAAGATCATCGGCAATCGTTTTAAGCTGCGCGTCAGTCAGCTTTGTCGGCATCTGGTCGCTTTTTACAAATTCGATGCTTATTACAATATTTTTTGAAAGGAAACCTAAATAATCGGTCCCTACCCACCTGTCATCCTCAAGCCCCACGACACCGGGGATGCCAAACGGCTTTAGCATCATGGGCAATGGGGGCTTGGGAGGTAATGGTTTATGAGGCGGAACAGCAGCGGGAGCAGGTGCTGGTTGCGGCTGCTGTGTCGGCGTTGTAGTTTGCGGTTTATTAAACGGTGAAGCGGAACTGGTACCTGGCGTTGTAGAGCTCGGGCCTGGCAGACCGGCTCCCGGAGGCTGAGAAGAACCCGATATAGAAGAATAACCGGTAGCTATTAATAAAGCCCCAAGGCAAAGAAGAGATAAAACGCAAATGACAGAACTGTTTCGCTTCATGAACCGCTCCTTACTATTTAAGAGTTGCGAAAGAATTAAGAAAGTAAGCTAATTCTTCAGCATTAAACTCATTAGCCCGATTGATCATACTTAACATATATAAATTATTCCCTTTAGCAAAAACCTTCCCGGAAACAAGCATTTCGCCATTGAGCAAGGAGAAATCCAAAGATTTGCGATTTTGAAATTGAGATAAATTCATCTCTTTAAGGACATTAGCCTTATTTCGGACAATCATCTCTTTTACGGAATCCTTTAGCGTTTTTTCCAGTTGGTCATCTTCTAATCCCCTGGGGTAGGTAATTACGCTGATCATAAACACATATCCGCCGTCACCGGTTGAAATAAAAGTTTGGTATTTATGGCTTTCGTTTGCATTTTTATCAAAGATTTCGTCTATGATATGTTGAGGAGAGGATGGCAACCTCACTTTAAAATCGCCGGATGGAGAGGAAAACTCTTTCCAGGATTGCATCCGGGAATGATTAACAAGGGGTTTAAGGGTTGTATTTTGTTGGTCCGGTTTAAGCAGCGAAGCTTCGGCAGATTGCTGATTCAAAGGTACCGGATCTGTCATATGGGTCATATTTTTCAGGATAAAATATGCACAGATAACAATAATAATGCCTATAAGGGCATATATAAATGACTTTGCCATCGATTATTCCTCATTGAAACCGATTGTGAGAACTGTAAGACTTGTAAATTTAACTAATATCATATGCAATCTTTAAAATAAACTCTTCTTACAAAAAAATAGGAAGAATTTTTTTCGTCCCGTGAGTGTGAGTGTGCTTTTTTCTGTTTTATGGACAATGGACATTATGGACGACATGAGACAATTGCAAAAGTCTTAGGTTACTCAGTGCTAGCAAAATATTCAACGCAAAGGCGCAAAGACGCAAAGATTATAAAAAGCTTTTAAGGATACGTCACAGATATGATCAACGATTATAACGATATAACGATAAAAACGATAAAGACAGTATATAAGGAAATTTAAAGCTTGATTAGATCCATTCACTTTTATCGGTAACCCGATAAAAGTGAGACGCTTTAAGCCGCTACTTGAAAGGCGAGCTAAAGAGATTTAAAGCGCTCTGATATCGCCTTTTAAGTAGCGGCTTAACTTAAGATACGTTAGCTAACAGGAATTATATCGTTCATATCGTTATATCGTTAGAATCGTTGACTATGCCTGTGAAGCCAATTCTTGATTTTTATCTTTGCGCCTTTGCGCCTTTGCGTTGAATTATTATCGATTGCTCTTAATCCAAAGAGTTTTGCAATTGTATCATGACGTCCATGACGTCCATTGTCCATAAAACAGAAAAGAGACGATCACAACCTCATCGAGTGGAAGACGCTTCCAGTGTGAGCGAACGAAAAGCTGCCTCCTGAACATTTTTTGAACTGGTTTCATTTGCTGGAACAGATGAGGGAGCGCTTACCGGAACAATAGGCTCCCTTTTCTTTTGATCGATCAGAATTAATCTGCGCTCCATTTTTTCAAGCAACAGTTCATAGAGTAAAGCCTTCATTCCATTTTCAGGATTCAGTTGGAAATTCGCCCCTTGCTCTCCCCATTCTTCTTTAAGCGATTGAAATTGCACTTCAATATCTTCCTTTAAGCCCAATGACTTTTCCAACGCGGCACCCAACTCTTCCGGAGTTTCCGTTGAAGGCTCTAAACAAACCTCCCGGGCTTTAAGGCTAATAGGGCCAAAATCTATCTTGATTTTTTCTAAGGCTTCCATGATCTGACAATCGATCAGATTGATATCCTGTCTTGCCAAAGCATTGGCTAAAATTTTTAAAATTTCATAGCATTCTGCTTTTTGGTTACCCTCTGATGTTATACCACGATCGGCCTCAAACTTGGAATTTTGACTGGCTGCGACTTTGCCCAATCGATCCTCCTCGTCACCCCTCCCGCCATGGGAGGGGCTTCCTCGTTCGGAACGCAAAGCTTCGATCGTGCTTTGTCTCGCAGAGTCACAATTCCAAGTTTGAGGCCGATTGTGGTATAATAATATTCCCATATTTTCTTTGACAATCTGCACGTGGCCTAAAGCAGCGTGCCTTTTTATTTCTGCTATCTTTTCCTGGGCGGACAAGGGAGGCAATACATATGGGTCTGCAGCCGCTTCTTTTGTCCTTGGCTTTTGTTTACAGCGGCTTAAATCGGGCTCCTCCGGCAAAATACTCTCAACTGCCCTATTCATTGCCATCAAAATCATATTCTCGTGAAGGTCGGGGTGCAAATTGTCAATGAAAGTCCTCACATTTTTACCCACAAAATAATTGAAGACACCCATTTGAAACTGTTTACATTTCATTAAAAGATAATGGTTAACCGATTTTATTTTTTTTGTGTTTATTATCATTTGCGTATACTTTGAAAGAAACTTCCATAGTTTTTGAAAAACAAGTAGCGTCTTTTGCACGATAATTTTTATTGCATTTCGAAGAATTCTAAATAAATTCTTTATTGCGTTACGTAAGAAGGGGGGCAATTTATCTGAAATCCGATCTTCGTATACTTTCCATCTCTTTAATTTTTTTTGACAATATATTCTTGCACTATTCATGAGCCGTTCCGTATTTTTTGTTGTCGTAAAATAACGGACAGCCTCGATCATTTTTTTTTCCAGTTTTTTACTTTTTTCCATTTGCTCATATTGCTGAATATGGGATTTTTCCGTACTTGCGTCTTCCATTTGAGAAAGATTATCCGTTTTCAACAAATATTCTAAAATATTCCCATGTGTAAATTCATGATTCAATAACTGTACAATTGAGTGATCTTTTAACTTCTCCAGCAATATATTTGATGTCGCTTCACTTATGCCAAATTTTTCTATCAGGTATTCATTATTTCCAATCAATCCCTTAATTAAAGGAGGCACCAGCCGGCCAAGCTCTTTCGTGAAAAGACGGATAGAGGCAAGTACTTCGGCCCGAAGTTTCATAACCTTTTTCCCTTGTTCTACTGTCCCATTCACTTGTTTAACTGGAGAATTATCCCCCTTTTTGTTCAATGGATTGCTTTTTAATAATTTATCCAACAGATCATAAATGATCGCATGAAGATTTTCCGGATTTAAGAAATAAATATAAAGCCTTCCCAGTTTCTCTGGGAGCACCTCCAGGGTTAGCTTTTTCCAAACCCCCTCACATGCCGCTTCCGGAAGACCAAAGAGAACAGCCAAATCTTTAGCAGAATTCAGGCCAAAACATTTTAATATATTTTTTACTAACTTGATAAAATAGTCTTTGCGGTATTCGATTTGCTTTGACTCTCTTGTCCTTAACTCTGCATTAATTTCTTCGATTTCCATTTCAAGCGCTTTAACAGCACCTTTCTTAATTTTTTGCTCTAATGCTTGAATCAGTTCCACAACATCTGAAGGGGCAAGCTTGATTTCTTTTCGTAAAAGCCGGATTGCAGCATCATTTCTTACCATTTCACTCTGCAGTTTCCAAATCTCCAAAGAAATTTGCTCTATCCGTGCCACATCGAGGTTTGGCTTAACCTCCAATTCAGCTCTTTCATTGAGCAATTTCGCTATCTCTTCCGACTTATCCAACAGTTTTAGTTTATCTTGTTTTTTAATTTTACATTCGAAAAGTCGCTTATTTTCCTCTTCATGTTTATTGGTAAACAATATTTTCTTATAATATTCCAGTTCTTCCTTCCATTCCCTTTCTTTTGCTACAATACAAAGAATGCGATCGCCCCTTAGTTGTGTGATTTTCTTATCGATGATAGGCTCTTGATCGCTTGCCGTTTTGGGTAAGGGATGCGAATCCTTTAGTTTCTTTAATTGAGCAATCTCCCAGGAGTGGGTCATTTTCTCATAAGCGGTCATGAGGTCCTGTCTTTTTTTTCGAAGGAACTGCATCTCTTCCACCGAAGGATCAATCACCCCTTGCAATCTCTTTTTTTCAATCTTCGCTAACTTCACATGACATTTTGAATATTCTTTTTTTTCCTTAAGCATTTCATTTTTTACCAGATCTAATTGGGCTTGACCGACGGCTTTTTGTTGTTGTATTTTTGTTCGTACCATTTCAGATTCAATGGAAGACAATTCAACTGCATGTAAACCCTGTAATTTTTTTTCTGCTTCCTGCAGACTTGCCGTCAATCTTTCGATATTTTTTTTTGTTCTTTCTTTCTTATCTAACATCATATTGTGATCATAAAAAATATCATGCAGTAGGGATTGATCTGCCAATGAAGCATGACGCGTGTTTCGCTCAAGGCGGTTCCATTGAAAGATCGGGGCTTGTTGATGAAATATTTTTAGCTCAAGCGCCATCCGGTCCATGATGAGCGTTGTTTTTTTTAATATAAAGGCCTCACTTACGTTATCTGCTTCCCCGCTTGCCTTTATTTCCTTAAGTCCAATGTGATCTAAAAAATATTGCAAATGATGATAGAGCAATACTTCAACGCAAGTTTCGACAATATCGCCTACACTTTCAAAGTTGCACTGCAAGGATTTGACCACCCCGTAAAGTGCATTGATATGCTGGTCATCAAGCCCCGGGATCTTCATCTGTTGGATTGCCGGAACGAACCACTTCAAGTCGATGTTTTTTGCAAAAAGTTTGACTTTTTTTCCGCCCGTTTTTGAATATTTTAAGACGTCATTCTCAGAAAAGTGTCTATTTTCCAAAGCTTTTTTAAGAATATTGCTAAAGAAACCGGGGATGTATTCATCTCTTACATTTTTCCAATACCCTTCAGCCATAAAACAAATGAGTGAACTGTCTGAGAGGTTTAGGGGAATCCCTTTTGCTGCAAATGTCTTTCCAAAAACAACCCCTGATAACTCAAGTGTCATTTTCTTTGCATGGCCCTGTACCTCCAAGTCTGTTTGTGCAGAAGATGGATCTTTGTTCAATCCGGGGTCTTTGATAAGCTTTTGACAGCTCTCTACATAACGGATTACACCCGGCGCTAAGCTCTCCATGATTTTAACCATACTTAATGGCTGGCCCTCCCCTTTTTTCTGTTCCAAAGAGTGTACCGCAATTTGCAAACAAAGGGATTGAATGAATCTGTGCATAAAGTGATGCCGCAGCTGCAAAGCATCGGGATGACATACTGCTTTTACAGAAGCCTTAAAAAAATATTCAACCTGGCCGGATAACCAATTTTCAAAACCGGGAAGAACCACCTTTTCAGAAAATCGGGTAATCGCGTTCAATACCATCTGATCATCGTTTTCTTTTGCCATGACCTTTTTTAATCGTTCGCGATATTTTTCATGTAAGAGTACAGGCTCATTGACTGAAGAATAGCTCCAGGCAAGAAGGAAAGAAATCCGGTCTTTGATCAGACTAGTGAACAGTAACGGAATCCCGGTTTCATTAAGAGGGTTCAATTCTCCTTGTTGATCTACGCCAACGACCACTTGTAAAATGGCAACGGACAAGGGGTGGAATAGTTCCAGGAATTTGGGATCGTGTTGCGGTCCTACCTTCAGGGTAGCTTCGGCTTGCGGGTTAGACTCGCTGTACAAAAATTGATAGCGTTTCTCTATTTCTCCATGCTTCTTTTTATCCTGAAAAAAAAGGGTGATCTTTTGAAAAATTTGATCGACCGCAGCTCCGGCCAGATCCAGGGCTCCTTTTTTGTTTTCCCCACTCAAAGACTTTTGCTGCTGCAAAATGGCATGGGCCAATACCTCTTCGATTTGCACCCCCACTCCTTGCCAAAAAGCCATCCCCAAAGGGGTTTGGCATTGCCCCAGATCTGCGAACATTTGAGACAACCTTCCAGCTAAAGCTTTAGACTCCCCATTCAATGGAGTACATGCGGCTGCCTGCTCTGTCTCGCTTGACGGGGAAGAATCGTTTGGCGTAAATGATCTTTTGATCGACAAGATGAGATTTTTTGGCATTTCATCCTGTACCCAACCAGCTCCAAGTGTTCCAAGAAATTGCCCTTTTTCCTCTGCAATGCATATCTCTTTTATTTTTTCCCGGATGAATTTTGCAAAATCCTGAAAGGAATCGAGTGCTTCCGTATCATCCACACTTTCACGTAACTTCTTCATTTTTTTAGATTCTGCAGAGCTCAACAAGGATTGGCAAAATTCCGCTAATGAAGAAAGATGAGGCAATTGATCCGTGCATGCTTTCTGAAATTTTTGATCGACATAACCTTGAAGCGATTTAGGGATAAGTCCGCTCGTTCTGGATAACCCCAAAATTTCCTGTAGTTGCAAGGTGATCCCTTTTTTATTTTTTTCTTTGTCTTCCTGACCATCTCTATCATGTTGAATGACAATTTTTTGAATGTTTATGACGGAATTGGCCCATTTGTTCCCATTTTGAGAAACGGCTCCCGAAGATTCATGCAGCATGCGGCCGATTACGTTTTTGATAATCAGGGCAAATACCTCCTTTGTCTCTTCCCTTGCAAAAATTTTTTGAACTTCTTTGACCAGTGCATCCTGCAATGATTGTTTCAGCGGATTGCCATTACATTTCAGTTTGCCTGCAAAATCTGCGACAATTTTTTTTTGTTTGCCTATTTCGATTATTTGCGAGGAACATAATCCCGATAGAGGTTCGATCAATTCCCATTCTTTAGCTTCCGGCGGCAACGTTGGAGTTTGAAGGAGCTTCAGTTTCCAATCCAGATATTCAATCAATACCGATCGCAAATAACTGTCTATTTCAAAAAATTCAAAAAGCTTATTTTGAACGATACACGAAAATGATATGAGATTAGGAGGCAAACATATGTCGCGTATTGTCTTGACTGCCGCCGTTATTATTTCTTCCTTTTCCTCAAGAGATTTTGCATCTTGGAATTTGAGCAAAAATTCCCGGTTAAATAGCCTGTCGATCTTTGCTTTAAGCTGAAAAATCCCACTCGCAAAACTCATGGAACCGGGTGTATATTGCTCCGGTTTGTCATGTATGTGGACAAGCATTGTTTTTAATGTGTTGGTAATGGTCTTGATGTACATCTCTTTATCTAATTCGACAAACCCCTTCGAAGCGGGAGTTTTTTGCATCACCGTATGCAGAAGAAAATCTGCAAACAGTTCAATACTTTTCAGCGTTTCCGGATCGATCTTTTCTTCAAGCTCCCGAGACAAAGGAGGCGCCTGGAGATATTTGACAATCCGGACCGAGCAGGCTCCTAAAAGAGTGCCTCCAAGTAACTTTTGATTCACCCTTTTTGGGATTTCGGGAAGAATATAGTTAGTAAAGCTATGTTTTACTACACTGCAAGTCCCATTGATCAATGGGGATGTCGCTCGCCATCCAAGGTGGCATATCTGACTTGTCGACCAACTGGCCAGCTGATACCCTCCAGTTGCCACAGATGCAAGAGATGTATATGCTGAAGAAAAAGCGCCATATAACGAAAACTTTGCATCCATGATCACCTATAATTAAAATTAAATTTCAGGGTATCAATTAATTAATATATTTGCAAAGAGGAGATAGGAGAGGGAAAGCAATGCATACAAAAAGAAAAAGGGTTCTAATTTCCTGTAACCTGTGATATAGGGTAGTTAGGCCCCTCTCTTTGAGCATTTGCAGTTTTTTTATAAATTTTTAACTTGAAATTAATTAATTAACATTGTTATAATAGTTATTAATTTAGTATTTATAGTTAATAATTTATAAAAAGGAGAAGCATATGGATCCCAATCTACATACCCCTTTAATGTCGTCAAGTTCAAGTCTTTACTTAAATGATTATAAATTAGATAAACCCAACACTGCCCTTTGCATTTGTACTTTAACCGGAGCCACTTATGCAAGACGGCATTGGAAGCAATCTAAAGGCAGCGAGCATCCTCTCAGACATAAAGCAATGGCTATTGTAGAACTAATTCCAGTGATCGGTGGAATTGCAGCCGGCATTGAAAACCAAGTTTCCAAAAAAGGGCCAGCGGCCACCGACTTCTTCAGCAAGACCGAGTGTCATAGAGGCTGCCGCAAGGAGATCACAAGTCTTGCCTTCTTTACCGGCACCCCAACCATTGCCCCCCGTTCAAACCCCTATTCCTGATCAACAACTTCTCATTCCTCCCATGATGCAAGGGCCAATGCGATCAAGCAGCTCAGATTCGAGAAGAGCGGCTCACCTTGCAACTATTGCTCGATATGCCGATTATAAGAACTTTGTAAAGTCTAAAGATGTCAACTATTTCGATTTCGATCCTGCTAAGCCCGGCTCTCAACTCTATTTATATAAAAACCCAAACGGCGTAAATCGGGAAGTCTCCTGTTCTCCTGGGGCTTCTGTTGGTCATCTATTGGCACATATCCATGTAGAAGATGGTCAACCTCCATTGCATGAATCGCAGATACCGATGATCATGCATGAAGGTCCTGAAGAACTAGCTGCATCTGACAATATCTCTAGGTTAAAACAACCGATCACGGTAGTATATTTTAAAAGTCCCCTTCATTTATTACACAAGGTCAAAATAAGGAACGAATCATAACCATAAAATCTTTGGGTTTCACTCTTGCCATTCGGGAGAGAAACCCAAAGCTTTATACAGGAAATTATGTGGGATCCAATCACAGTCTCTCATTTATTTAGCAATCGGCTTTATGTCCTTTCGCCTAAAGAGGAAGGGAATAAAGCCACGCTCTATGATTCAGGTAAGGAATGTAAAGGCGCCGGGGTAAGAAGTTACAGCAAACCGGTCGGCGCTTTCCTCTCTTTGTTTAAGATTGCAATAAAACTGAAAGTGAATAATGAACTTTTTTACCTCAATAACAAAAGTGTTTGCAAGTTAGTGATTCGCTTTGGAAAAATGGAGAATATCGATACTTCAAATAAAAAAACTATGATTGCCGCACTGCATCAATTGTACCAGCAGAACAAAAAAACCGGGTATGATAAAAACCGGATCAAAAAAATGCAAACAGTGATTAGTGAATACAGGAAAACCGGCGGATCTGATCTCCATTCCATTTTTGACAAGCTTGAAAACGCAACTTAATATTTAGGTTGAATTTATATAGAAGATCTCCTAAGATGATGTGGTGATAAAATATTACCCATAAAAAGGAGCGATATATGAATGGGACGCGCATAGTGATTCTTGCATTTGGACTCCTTGTCATCATAGGCGGCCTGATCGGTTATATAAAAACCGGCAGTGTCATTTCCCTGACTGCCGGCATCGCTTTTGGAGCGGCGATCATCGCAAGCGGAATCGTTATTTTCTACAAAGAACATCTCGGATACAAACTGGCTCTTGCCACAACTGCCCTTCTTTTACTTACCTTTGGCTATCGGTTTGCCGTCACTCATAAATTTATGCCTTCAGGGTTGATGGCCATTCTATGCCTTGTTGTCTTATGGATGATAAGAAACGAATTAAAATTATTAAAAAATAAAAGCTAGGCAATCTCTTATGAACACAAAATTTATTTTTATTACAGGAGGGGTCTGCTCTTCGCTCGGAAAGGGATTAACTGCAGCTGCAATCGGTCTTTTATTAGAGAAAAAAGGGCTTCAAATTGCCATGATGAAGCTTGACCCCTACTTTAATGTCGATGCAGGGACCATGAGCCCCTATCAACATGGAGAAGTGTATGTGACCGATGATGGCGGAGAAACAGATCTCGATCTTGGCCACTACTACAGATTTACCAACTCCACTCTGTCAGCCAAGTCAAACATCACTTCCGGTCAAATTTACAACACTGTCATCCGTCGCGAAAGACAAGGAGGGTATTTAGGCAAAACCGTGCAGATCATCCCTCACATCACCGATGAGATCAAGCAACGGTTCATCCAATATGCAAAACAAGAAGAAAATACCGATGTCGTCCTTGTCGAAATCGGCGGTACGGTCGGAGATATCGAGTCACTGCCCTACTTGGAGGCGATCAGACAGTTTCGCAATGATCACTGCAGTCAGTGTATTAATATCCATCTCACCTATGTTCCTTATCTTAAAGCCGCAGGTGAAGTCAAAACAAAACCGTCGCAACATACAGTGCAGATGTTACGTCAGATCGGCATTTTTCCAGATATTATTCTATGCCGCTCTGAAGTCCACCTGGACGAAGAGGTCAAGCAAAAATTAAGTCTCTACTGTAATGTACCCCTCGAAGCGGTCATTGAAGAAGTCGATGTCGCACATAGCATATACGAAGTCCCCATCGAATTGCATAAGCAAAAATTAGACCATATGATCTGTAAATTGCTTCAATTACAGGGTCAACCCGTCGATCTGTCCGACTGGGAACGGATCGTCGATCGCATAGTACACCCTAAAGGAACAATCTGTATAGGGCTTGTCGGTAAATATGTCCAGCATCAGGATGCCTACAAATCGCTCTATGAATCCCTTCATCATGCTGCCATCAATGCCGGGTATAAATTAGAGATCAGACGGTTTGAAGCAGACAAGGTCCTTCACGATGGACGGGTCGATGAGACGATACAGGGCTGTGATGGCTATTTAGTCCCTGGCGGATTTGGGGAAAGAGGATGGATTGGAAAAATCATGACGGCAAAATATTGCCGGGAAAATAAAATCCCCTATTTTGGCATATGCTTAGGGATGCAGGTTCTCGCTGTTGAATTTGCCCGGCATGTGGCCGGACTTTCCGATGCCAATTCTACCGAGATCGACCCTGACACTCCCCATCCTGTCATTTCATTGCTGAGCGAACAAAAATCGGTGCAGGATATGGGCGGAACGATGCGCCTTGGAAGCTATAGTTGCGTGATCTCTCCAAACACGAAAGCACACCTGGCATATGGGGAAACACTCATTAAAGAGCGCCACCGCCATCGTTACGAGTTTAATAACCAGTATCAAAAACAAATGGAAGAATTGGGATTCATTGTTTCGGGAACATTGGAAAATGCAACACTTTGTGAAATTGCCGAAATTGCAGACCACCCCTGGATGTTAGGCGTTCAATTCCATCCTGAATTCAAGTCTAAGCCAACAAAGCCCCATCCTCTCTTTTGCAGTTTTATCAACGCTGTCATCGCACATAAAAATAGGAATAAATGAATACACCAGACGGTGAGACAAAAAGCCCTGTTGTCCGCTCCCTTCCCACAAGGATCATTGCGATCGATTATGGACTTGCCAGATTGGGAGTGGCAATTTCTGATGAAAGAAAAATCATTGCCTGTCCCATGACGACTGTCACCGCAGATAGAAAAAGCGAGTCGACAGCCATCAAGTTAATTCAAGAGCTCAATCAGCATGCAGCCTTGCATCGTTATTCCATAGAAGCCATTGTTATCGGTCTTCCCCTGTTGATGAGTGGTAAAAAAGGCTTTTTTGCCGATGAAACCTTGCATTTCATCGAGTGTTTGCGCAAGCAAACGGCAACACCCATTATTACATGGGATGAGCGCCTTACCTCGGTGCAGGCAGAAAAATCCCTCCGGGAAGGCAACCTCTCCCGAAAAAAGCGTGCTAAACGGGTCGACAGTGTAGCTGCGATCATTATTCTGCAAAATTATCTCGACAGTCTGGTCAGCCAGGCAAATAACCCACTTGTAACCAAAGAATAGTTTTCGTACATGTACCCCCATTCTATTACCCATGGGTAGCAAAAACTTTTTTGAGCGTCATCTAAAATAAATTCAACACAAAGGCACGAAGTCTCAAAGAAACAAAGAAATTTTGCCGTCAGACCCTTTCCTCTTAGTGTCTTAGTGACTTTGTGCCTTTGTGTTGAATTCAGGTTTATGGGTAATAGCATAGGGGCAGAGAACGTCCTCTCAAACTACATAAGAAGTAGAGCTGACATTACCTCCTGTTCCCGTCCAATTGGTATGAAAAAATTGGCCGCGAGGCTTATCTATCCGTTCGTAGGTATGCGCCCCGAAATAATCGCGCTGGGCCTGCAATAAATTAGCCGGCAATTTTGCTGAGCGGTACCCATCATAAAAGGCTAACGCCGTACTAAAGCATGAAGAGGGTATCCCCATTTCTACTGCAAAGCAAATAGCTTTTCTCCAACCACTTTGAAGACGTTTTAACTCATTTTTGAAAAAGTCATCCAACAAAAGATTCTTCAGGTCATGCTGCTTATCGAAAGCTTCCTTGATCTTGATCAGGAAACGGCTTCTGATAATGCATCCGCCACGCCACATAAGGGCAATATCGCCAAATTTAAGTTTCCATCCATAGTCAATAGCGGCCTGACGCATTAACATAAACCCTTGGGCATAGCTAATGATTTTAGAAGCATATAATGCCTGCCTGATATTTTCGATCATTTCTGCTTTATTGCCCTGAAAGGCAGCTAGCGGGCCGCTCAATACTTTGCCGGCCTCCTGTCTTTCCTGGTTCATCGCCGATAAACATCTGGCAAATACAGCTTCGCTGATCAGTGTCAAAGGCATCCCTAAATCCAATGCATTGATTACACTCCATTTTCCGGTTCCTTTTTGCCCGGCTACATCTAAAATTTTGTCGACTAAAGGCTTGCCATCACTATCTTTCTTAGCAAAAATATGGCCGGTAATTTCGATCAGATAACTATCGAGGTCGCCGACATTCCATTGTTCAAATACCTGGCTCAATTCTTGTGTTTGCAACCCAAGACCTTTTTGCAATAAATGATAAGCTTCGCATATGAGCTGCATATCGCCATATTCAATACCATTGTGGACCATTTTCACATAATGACCCGCCCCCTCTTCCCCAACCCAATTACAACAAGGTGAATTGTCTTCGGTTTTCGCAGAAATCCCCTGAAAAATATCTTTTACGTGAGCCCAGCCCTCATAATTCCCTCCCGGCATAATGGATGGGCCATGCCTTGCCCCCTCTTCCCCTCCGGAAACTCCAGTGCCGATAAAAATAATCCCTTGTTTTTTTAATTCGTTGCAACGACGGTTCGTGTCGGTAAACAGGCTATTGCCCCCATCGATGATGATATCTCCTTTTTCCAGTAAAGGGAGGCACATATCGATAAATTCATCGACAGGTTCACCAGCTTTTACCATGAGCATGACACGCCTTGGACGTTTCAGCATTCCAATAAATTCTTTTAAGGAATGGGCCCCGATAATTTTTGTTCCTTTGGCAGAGCCGGCAAGAAAATCGTCCACTTTAGAAACTGTACGATTAAATACAGCTACTTTAAAGCCATGGTCATTCATATTGAGCACCAAATTTTGCCCCATGACAGCTAAGCCGATCAGTCCAATATCTGCCTGTTCCATCGATCACTCCTTATTTTGAGGTAATTGTTCGTTCCACCATGATAATTTGACGACGTAATAAATCGTCTTCTGTGATTTTTTTTTCTATGGTCTTGCAAGCGTGCAATATGGTTGAATGAGTTTTTCCAAAGGAAGCGCCAAGCATTTGCAGTGATTCATTGATCCATTTCCAGGCAAGGTACATGGCAACCTGCCGGGGCAATGCGACATCTTTAGTACGCACTGATCCTTTAATATCGCTCACCTTCACCTGGAAGACTGCCGCCACGCATTTAAGAATTTGCTCAACAGATATCGTAGGAGATGGGGCCTGCTGCAACATTTCCCGTAACGATTTTTCGACAAACTCCTGGGTAATGGAAATGTTCATGATCCTTGAATCGGCACTCAAACGGTTTACAGCCCCTTCGAGCTGACGCACGTTATTATATATATGCTCCGCTATGTAAAATGCAATGTCGCTTGGAATATCCAACCCTCTTTGCTGCGCCTTATTTTGAATGATCGCCACCCGTGTCTCTAACTCGGGAACCCCGATATGAGCCACAAGCCCCCACTCCATACGGGCAATCATTCTTTCTGAGAGTTGAAGCTGCGATGGCGGTTTATCGCTCGTAATGACAATTTGCTTTTTATGATTGATCAAAGCTTCAAAAGTATTGCAAAATTCCTCTTCAAAATTCAAACGATTTTGAAGGAATTGAATATCGTCCACTAATAAGACATCGACATCGGAACGATAAAAACGTTTCATCCGGTCGATTGATTTATTGCGCAAACTATCGACTAACTCATTGATAAAGGCTTCAGTAGTGATGCATTGGACATTTAATTTTTTATTATTTTCCTGAATATAGTGTCCTATACTATGGAGAATGTGCGTTTTGCCAAGTCCAACCCCGCCATGAATGAATAACGGATTGTAGGAGCTGCCAGGACGGGCGGCAACACCAACGGCCGCCGATTTGACAAACTGGTTGGCAGAACCTTCGATAAAAGTTTCAAACCGGTAATTGGGATTTAATTTCATCGAAGAAGGGAATTGGATCAAATCGCTCTTCTGGCTTTGAGGTGGCAGGGGTACAACCGTTTGCGTTTGCTTTAATGGAGCTGCAACGACAAAATGAATCGCCGGCTCCCCATTGAGGTTCACAGGGAGAAATGCGCATAGATCTTTTTTGTAATTTGTCAATAGATATTCTTTGACAAAGATATTGGGCACCTCGAGAGTAATCTCGTCAGGACTTGCAACTAACACCTTAATTGGCGCAAGCCAATTACCAAATGCCGTAGCAGAAGTATGGTTTTTTATATAATGAATAAATTGTGTCCATGCATCATGAGCTTCACAAACTGACATAGATTGCCCTTTTTGAGTTGAACTTAAAGCTGTAGCCTTTAAGTTATGAACATTGTTTCCACAGACCATTCAGAATCTGTATGTGGAGAAAATCTAACATGAGCGGCAATAGGGCGCAAGCAATTTGTTCTGATTTGATTAAAAAAATTATTTTCATTTTACAACTCTTGCAAAATGAAGAGGATATGCATATCGTAAATAGACTTCTTGCATAATTCATTTCCTTGCCCGTGCCCGTGCTCTTGTCCGAACCATGTTCCTGTTTTTTATTATATGGACAATGGACTTCATGGACGATAAGGATAATTTGTCCATCAAGTCCATGCCGCCCATGAAGTCCATATGAGACAATTGCAAAAGTCTTGATTACTCAGGGCTAGCAAAACAATCAACGCAAAGGCGCAGAGGCGCAAAGACGCGAAGATAAAAACAGGCTCAAGAATTGGCTTCTAACGTATCTTAAGTTAAGCCGCTACTTAAAAGGCGATTTCAGAACGCTTTAAATCTCTTTAGCTCGCCTTTTAAGTAGCGGCTTAAAGCATCTCACTTTTATCGGGTTACCCGATAAAAGTGAATGGGTCAAATCAAGCTATAAATTTCCTTATATACAGTCTTTATCGTTTTTATCGTTATATCGTTATAATCGTTGATCATGTCTGTGACGTATATCCTTGAAAGCTGTTTATTTCTCTGCGTCTTTGCGCCTCTGCGCCTTTGCGTTGAATATTCTGCTAGCCCTGAGTAATCTAAGACTTTTGCAATTGTCTCATGCCGTCCATTGTCCATAATACAAAACGGGCACGGGCAAGGGCACAGACACAAAAACTACTTTTTTAGTTACAAGTGATCAGCATTTAATGGCAGTCCAGGTCAAGTATCGCACTAATGCCACTTCTTGTTGCCTTCTAAACTCCCCTGTCTTGATGATGCTTTCGATTAAAGTCGTTTGAAATGATTTTTCTATCATATCATTACACCGCTCGATTTTTCCCGAATGAGAAACTTCATAAGTTTCATTAAATGGGTAACTTGAAAATCGCAACTTTGCTTTTGTTGATTTTTTTAATACCACTTTATCACTTACAATATTATACATATATAAACCTGCAGTAATAAGTATTTTAATTAACAAAACCGTGTTTTTACAATTAAAGCTTTTAAAACTCATTTTACTAATAATTAATTATTTTAAAAGTAAATTATTAAATAATTTTTTTGTTTTTTATAATATATTTATTTTTAAAGATTTATGTTATAAAAAAAATTACAAATAAAATAATATTGATTAATATTTACATAAACCGATATACCAAAATCTAAAATCTAATCATTACAAAGGAAGACTAAAAAATGACCTCATTGAAAAATGTATCCCTGAAGGGAAAAAAAGTCCTGTTACGCGTTGATTTTAATGTGCCGTTGGATTCTCAGTGCCATATTACGGATGACACAAGGATCAAAGCTGCTCTACCTACTATCCGCCATATCATCGGTCAAGGCGCCTCCGTAGTTTTGATGAGCCATTTAGGGCGCCCTAAGGGACAAAAGAATGCAAAATACTCGCTAAAACCATGTGCAGAGCATCTATCTGAAATTTTAGGGAAAAAAGTACTCTTTGCACCGGACTGCATTGGAAAAGAAACAAAGGAACTTGTGGACAAGTTAAGCCCGGGAGAAGTGCTATTATTGGAAAATTTGCGTTTTCACCCCGCAGAAGAGCATCCGGAAGATGATACGGCTTTTGCCGGGCAACTGGCATCTTATGGAGATATTTATGTAAATGATGCTTTTGGCACAGCCCACAGGAAACATGCTTCGACCTATTTTGTTCCAACACTATTTTCAGGCAAGGCTTTTTCAGGGTTTTTAATGGAACGGGAGATCGAATATTTACACAACATCATTAAAAACCCTAAACGCCCCTTTTACGTTATTTTAGGAGGCTCTAAAATTTCTGACAAATGCGGGGTTATTGCAGCATTAATGAAGATTGCCGATTATGTGCTTATTGGCGGCGGCATGACCTATACATTCCTCAAAGCGCAAGGAATTGCCATCGGTAACTCCATTCATGAAGATGCATTTTTGGAACAAGCGAGGCAACTGGAGCTTTTAAGTAAACTTCCGGGATATGGCCGGTTGATTTTGCCCGTCGATCTTTTGGTCGCTGATCATTTGTCTGAAAATGCTGCCACCCAAGTGGTCAGATCAACAGATGGCATTCCGGCGGGCTATGAAGGCGTTGATATCGGGCCTCGTACCATCGAATATTATACAGCTGAACTAAGACAGGCAGCTACAATTTTTTGGAATGGTCCGGTAGGCGTCTTTGAGATCCCCCTCTTTGCAAAGGGGACGAACGCTTTAGCCGATGCGATGGCCCACCTTTCTGCAATCACTATTGTGGGGGGCGGCGATTCTGTTGCCGCAATACAAGCCGCGGGTGTGGCAGACAAGATCACCCACCTGTCGACGGGAGGCGGAGCTTGTCTGGAATATATTGAATTTGGGTCTTTACCCGGTGTAGATGTTTTATACACATAGTGAATGAAGAATTGGTTCCTCGCCCGTGCCCGTGAGCGTGCCCGTGCCCGTGCCCGTGCCCTTGCCCTTGCCCTTGCCCTTGCCCTTGCCCGTATTTATTGATCGTTTCCGAATTCATTTATCCTCCCATCATTACAGGGAAAATAATTAAATCGGAAAAGAGGAATAAATACGGGCACGGGCAGGGGCACGGGCACGGGCACGAAATCAATTCTTCAGTAATGAGTGGTGAAAAAAGAATAGACAGCATATCCATCTATCGATTAAAAACTAAATTAATGATAAGAATTTGGTTAGCTCTCGTGTTCTGAGGAAAACCGGATCCCAAACCCGCTCCTCGGGTCATTATCAGATTATTTAACTCCTGATTCTGTACAATCGGCGACTGAATAGTCTACAAGTAAAAGTACAGGGCAATCAGCTTAGCCGAAGTTGCCAGAATCCAGGTTATTTCACAATATTATTTATGGAGTATCTATGCTAAAACAACTCATGTCAGGATTGCTCTTAATTGCAGCACCTATGACTCTTGAGCTTTATGCCGACCAATGTGCAGTCGAAGGAGTTAATTCCTTAAGCGAACCCTCATTGACCTTAAGGGACGGCCCATCATCAATAAAAGGACAAGAAGCGAGAAGACGTTGCGATGATAGAAGAAAATGCCGTGATAAATGCAATGACAGATGCGAAAAAGCGCCTGAATGCTTCACTCCAGATGTTGCCTTTTTTTATCTCACTGAAAGCGATGTAAATACCGACGGTCCAATCACAATTGGTGTTGGCGACTCTATTTTCTGGCTTATCAATCGATTTACGATCAAGTCATCGGATATTTCTATAGGTGGTCCAGGATTTGTAGGGACTTCGAGTCCCAATATTGTATTCGTTAATTCCGGAATCTTTTTAATTACATACACAGTGTACGCAGGATCATTGACTCCGGCAGTATTTCCGCCAGATTCCTATACTATGCAACTGCAAATCAATGGCAGTGCTGTTGCCGGCAGCACATTCACAGCAACATTTCCTATCACTCTTATAACACCGCCAGCTCTTGATAATCAGGAATTAGTCGGCCAGGTAATCACTTATGTTCCTGCTGGTGCAGCCCTTGAGTTAGTTAATGTAAGCAGCCGGGCAATAGTGTCGGGAGTTAATGGAAATAATGGAAATTTTGCTAGCATCTCTATTGAAAAAGTAGCTGATTTTATCCAGTAGAAGAGGTAGTTAAATTTCATTGGAGAATTAATTTATTACAATACATTTAAAGGAGTGTCTATGTTAAAACAAATCATGTTAGGAATGCTCGTAACCGGTGGCGTGCTTAGCGCAAACCCATGGACTGAGGATGATCTCTCTCATTTCAAAGGAATGGACGCAAAAAAATGCTGCGATTCTATCCCCACCCCCTGTTGTGAAAGGTCATCATCCCACCGGGACCGGGAGGTCGCCTACTTTTATTTGACTCCAACCGATGCGGTGACTCCCGTTGCCAACAACAGTCCAATTACCTGGGTCGCCACACGATATACAGTAAAATCCGATGGGATCAATGTAGGCGCCGTTTCCCCGGCTACTACAAGCCCGGATATCGTCTTCAGTGATGAGGGTATCTATTCAATCACCTATACAGTATTTGCAGGAACAACGATATTGACTACATTATCACCAGATTCCTTTACCATGGAGCTTCAGCTCAATGGCAGTTCAGTAGCAGGAAGCCGTTTTACCGCCACCCTGCCCCTGACGCTTACTGTTCCACCGACACTTGACGAACAAGAGTTAGTAGGCCAGGTGATCACCTATATTCCGGCCGGCGCCCAGCTCCAATTGGTAAATGTAAGCGGCTATTCTATTCAAACAGAGAACGAAGATGGAGGCAATGGCAATTTTGCCAGCATTGCTATCCGCAAAATCGCCAGATCTATCAATTAATGAATCCTCTTTAGGAAGGAGGACTCTCCTCCTTCCTAATTCTTATCGGATGAATCATCACAAAAAACCAACTTTTGAATCACCTTCGGTATACTATGGGTTTTAGCGCAGAAGATCGCGGCGAGCGTGGATCGCAAAAAAAACTGAGCTGACAAAAATATAAGCCCAGCCTACAATGTATTGACCAAACTTTGCTCCCCCATACTGCGCAATTGTTTTCCCTGCCGCAGCAGCTACCATCGTAGTACCCTGAACTACGCCTGCTCCCATTCCCGCTGTAAATCCTAATATTGCATATTTTAACGCTCGAATAAGCTCTTCAGTCCCTCCGCAGTGAACAGCTGTAATAAGAGCAACAAGCAGCGCTGCACTTGCAATGGCCCAGCCTACAGGTGTGACCATAATCCCTGTAATAGCCAAACCCGTTAATGCGCCAAGAGCTACGCCGCTTAATAAACTTAAAGCACGGATACCTGCTTTTTTCCAGTCGATATTTGACGATGCTTGTTTTATTTTTGAAAGAATTTCTTTGGGATTGGCAGGCTCTGCAACATGTTGTTCGCCCCCTGTTTGAACTTTTACTCCTCCTGATGGAGGAACATGACTCATGCAGCGATAGGAAGGATTACCTGGCGAATGTGTGGATGGCATAAAAACACCTCCTTATTTAAGTTTTTCCAGCATTTGTTCGGCATCTTTCTTATGAGTGAGCAAAAAAAAATATGGCCGGCGTCTTCCTGAGAACTCCTTTTAGGGCGTGTCATCAATTGCTAATTATAAATTAAAAGCTGAGCGATAACTTAATAATAACAGTTAAAGTTATTTTTTACAAACAACCTAATATTGTCCTTAGCGTCCTTATTGTCCTTATTGTCCTTATTTTTTTACGCTGTTGATTGGATTGATAAGAGCCAATTAGAGAGCGAAATGTGTGAAGAGCTAGATTAAGATCATGATCAAGATCAAGATATGCATGGGGCAAGGGCACGAAATTTTACGCTTTGACTTTCACTCCCTTCACACTTTGCACTTCAGTCAGTCTGGTGACAAAATAAATGCTGGCAAAGCTTAAAAGAAATCCGGGAATCATAGCGGGAATGACCAAAGATGTGAAATACCCATTGACTGAGGGCCAGACCCCGGCAACAAGGCCGCCTACAAAAACACCTGCAATGGCTCCATAGTTGTTCACGCGCTTCCAATACAGAGCTGAAAGAAGGACAGGACCAAATGAACATCCCAAACCGGCCCAGGCGTAAGCAACCGCCTCTAAAATCGTTGTATTTTTATTCAATGCCAATCCCAATGCGACAAAAGTCACAATCATCACACCGCTGCGCGAAGCTGCGAGCAACTCCCTCTGGGAAGCCCTCTTTCGAAAAAGATTTCGGTAAATATCTTCGCTAAGGATAGAACCGCAAACCAGAATTTGCGAATCGATAGTGGAAATGGTGGCTGCGAGCACTCCGCATAAAATAAAACCTGCAGCGAGCGGATGAAATAAGATCTTTACCATTTCAATAAACACAAGTTCAGGATTAGCTAACGGAGTAGAAAAAAAGGCAATGGCAACAAAACCAATCGATGTAGCTGCCCCGAGCGCGACCAATTGCCAGCACATCCCAATATATTTGGATTTGTTCATATTGCTGACATTATTGATTCCCATAAACTTTGTTAATATATGAGGTTGCCCAAAATATCCGGGCGCCCAGCTCAAAATTAAAAAGATAATTGTTAAAATGGTATCCATTGAAAGGTCTGGTAATATACTAAGAGAAATTTGCTTATGGTTTGCCGCTTCGATAACGCTTGCTAACCCATTGTCCAATGTTGAATAAGCAATGACGGGAACAACAATAATGGCGCACAGCAAAAACAAAGCCTGGCAAAGATCTGTCCAGGCAACGGTAATAAATCCTCCGACAAAAGTATAGATAAGAATGACAATGGAAGAGATCGTAATGCCGATATAAAAATTAATTCCAAAAACAGATTCAAACACAAGGCCAAGACCGATCAATCCCGCTGCAATATAAGAGGTTAGGAAAAAGAGGCTCATAACAGCTGTCAATATCCGGATGATTCCCGTTGTGTCGTTAAAACGGCGTTCAAAAAAAGTAGACAAGGTATAGCTGTCATATTTTTCTGTTAATGATCTCAATCTTCTGGCAATAAATTGCCAATTGCAAAACATTCCTACTAATAAACCAAGCGCCACCCAACTTTGCGAAAGGCCGCCAAGATAAATCAATGCAGGAAAAGCCATAAATAACCATGAGCTCATATCACTTGCATGAGCGGATAGAGCTGTGACCCAAAAGTTCAAGGAACGATTGCCTACAATGAAATCAGCAGAAGACGTTTGCCGTCGGTGGGCAATCAAGCCAATAGTCAATAAAACGCAAAAATACCCGATAAAAGGCAATAAAAGCTGAGTGTGCATAGATGATAATATCCCAGAATAAGTTTATCTCAAGATAGGCTGTTTTTATCTCAATGTCAAGAAATTTCACTTAAGGCAGAGGTTTTAAGTGCCATAAAAAAGAACATGAATTACAATTTATACGAGATGGGCTGGTTGTTTCCTTTCGTGCCCGTGAGCGTGCCCGTGCCCGTGCCCTTTTTGATTATTTCCGAATTCCTCTACACCCAAATTTCAAGCAGGAAATAAAGTTCGGAAAGGATAAGTAGATGCGGGCACGCTCACGGGCACGGGCACGAACGGAAAAACTCGCCCGTCACGTTTTTATTCGAGAGGAGACCCGAACAATTATGTTAAAAAGTATGACGGCCTACGCGCAAGGATCGTATGAATGTCCGATTGGGCATTTCGTCATTGAAATCCATTCTGTCAACCGAAAGCATCTCGAAATCAATACCATCTTACCCAAAGAAATCCTTTGCTTTGATACTGAAATAAAAAAATGGATTGCAGCCTCTATAGGACGAGGGCAGGTAAGTGTTCGCATTACCCTCTCATTTGACTCCTCATTTCCCGTTGCCGTACACCCAAATTTGGCGCTTTCTACACAGATCGTTACTGCCTGGAAAAAAATTTCCTTAGATTGCGGATTATCTGTAACGGATGATGTATTATTGAAACTGTTATCCCAGGAAAAAGGGATCTTAGTCTATGGAGAAACCTTGCATGACAAAGACTCTTTTCATCATGCCCTCCATGAACTTGTCAAACTCGGGCTGCACCGGCTGATCGCTGTCAAACAGTTTGAAGGCGAGGCCCTTTATCGGGATATCGCCATGCGCCTTGGCACATTAAGTCATTTGATTGAACAAATCGAATGCAAATCGGGCAATGCCACCAGCCATTATCGGGAAAAACTGAAAGAAAAATTAGACGCTGTATCTGGTTCTAGTGTAGAAGTCGATGAGCGTCTCTTGCGTGAGGTTTGCATCTATGCGGAAAAAATTGATATCAACGAAGAAATTATCAGGTTTAAATCCCATTTGACCCAGGTTAACGCGTTAATAAATGAAAATAAGCATGACAGTGTGGGTAAAACATTTGAATTTTTTATTCAGGAGCTCAATAGAGAGGCCAATACAATAGCTTCAAAAGCTCCAAATATCGAAATTCTCCATCTCGATATTCAAATAAAAAGCGAATTAGAAAAAATTCGCGAACAATTACAAAATATTGAATAATGCAAGGGGTCTGATGACTGATCATTTGTTTGGAAATGGAAAGCGTGGATTATTGTTTATTTTAAGCGCGCCCGCGGGGACAGGAAAGACCACACTCGTGCATAGGTTGACCCGGGAATTTCCCTGCATCGTAGCTAGCGTTTCCTGTACAACCAGACCTCCCAGAAAAGGGGAAATCGACGGTACACATTATTACTTCCTCCAGGAAGAGGAATTTTTACAACGGATAGCGAACAATGATTTTCTTGAACATGTCAAACTTTTTGGACATTACTACGGAACGTCGAAATCATTGGTTGAAATGCAATTATCGCAAGGGAAACATGTTGTCCTTGTCATTGATACGCAAGGGGCCCTTCAGGTCAAGGGATTGCTGCCAGGAGCAATGATCTTTATCATGCCGCCCTCATTGGAAGAATTACTTTTGCGTCTTTCTAAAAGAAATACAGAATCACACTTTAGTATCGAACAGCGGCTGAGCCAGGCTAAACAAGAAATGAATTGCGCTCCCCTTTACGATTATTGTTTTATCAATGACGACCTCGACACTGCATACCAAATTCTGCGCAGTATTTTTATTGCAGAAGAACACAAGATACGGTAGAATGAAGGATGTACTTTAAAAAGTTATGACATAAGGTAGCAAGGTCGTCCCGACCTTGTCCAGCCGGATCGATACGACCCGGCTACTTTCGCATAATTTTTTAAAGACATACTTAAAAATCAATGGAGGATTCATGGATCGTAAAGATCGTAAACTACATTTAACCAATGAATTGGTGAAAAAAAAATTCGTCAGCCAATTTGATTTGGTTAATTACGCTATTAAGCTTGCTGTCAATATGATTCATACAGGAAGGGAAGGTCGTGTAAAAATCGATTCACATAACCATGCTACGCAAATACTTTCTGAAATAATAAGCGGAAAAGACCATTTTGAAAACGTTATTTCTAAAGAAAAAGAAGTGAGCGCACCTCATGTCCCTGCTGCAAAAGATTTTGAAGAAGATGTGAAAACAACTCGCAGAAAAAAAGTAAAAACGTAATCTTGACTACAGAATCAATACAAATCACTTTTATAGGTCTTTTAATATTAGGGTTTTTTCTCGGGATGCTTTTTTTTTTTGGTGCAGCTTCATTCTCACCAGACGCCCCGATTCCTGCAGCCCCTATAGCCGGTTACCCTTGCGTAGAGCATCTGAACTTTCCTTCGACAGCGCCGTCCGGGTCTTGCGTTATTTGTATAATTATTCTCAGTATGACAATCGGATTTTCAGCCTCCAAAAAGCTGCATTTTGCAGGCAAACCGGACGAATTTTTCCAAATGCCATTAATTGGTTTGGGAAAATCGAAGTTGACTGGACTTTTTTGCAAAAACGTCATTCGGGAGTCTATGTCTCCTGGGGAAGCTTAACAGAAGAGCAGCAAGAGATCATTCGGGGCGCTCACGATTCATTGGAAGGATTCCAGACAGAAAATTCTTCTCCGCATCCATCTCCAAATAAAATCGAGGCTAAATACGCTTTTGCATCCCCGGGGCCCCTTTATGTCGACTTGCAAACATCGATACTGATCGGATGGAAATGCGTTCCATACACAGATTTGGAAGTATTAATTGTTCAAAAACCCACTAAGATGATTTTTACAACGGTAGACCTCTTGGGACATTGAGAATGCATATATGAATAACAAAATTTTAATTACTTCGGCCTTGCCCTATGCAAACGGCCCTCTTCATTTTGGACATATTGCGGGAGCTTATCTTCCCGGAGATTGCTATGCCCGTTTTCAACGGCTGCAAAAAAATGATGTTCTCTATATTTGCGGCTCAGATGAATATGGAATTGCCATAACGTTAAGCGCAGAAATGGCCGGAAGAACCCCTCAGGAACACGTCGATCTTTTTCACGAGATGAACCGCAAACTTTTTCTTTCGCTTAATATTTCCTTTGACCATTACTCCCGCACCACCTGGAAAGGTCATATTCCATTGACGCAAAGCTATTTCCTTGACCTGTTGGCAAATGGCTATATTGAAGAGAGGTTGACAGATCAACTCTACTCGGAAAGCGACCAAAGATTTTTAGCAGACAGGTATGTTGTCGGCACATGTCCATTCTGCGGATTTGATCAGGCAAGAGGGGATGAGTGTCAAAAATGCGGAGCAAGCTATGAAGCTACCGATCTGATCAACCCCTTGTCTAAATTGACCAGATCACCCCTCGTTCACCGGTCGACCAAACATTGGTTTTTACGGTTGGATAAATTTAAAGACCAATTATTGGAATGGCTGTCACATAAAGCCTGGAAACCAAATGTCCTTAATTTTGTAAAAAACTATATCGAAGACTTGCATCCAAGGGCAATTACGCGCGATATGACATGGGGCGTTCCCATTCCCCTTCCAAACACAGAAGGAAAGGTTCTCTATGTCTGGTTTGATGCTCCTGTCGGATATATTTCAGCAACAAAAGAATGGGCTGAACATTTAAGGGTAAGCGACCTTTGGAAAAAATATTGGCTGGACCCGCAGACAAAACTTGTCAACTTCATCGGCAAAGACAATATCCCCTTTCATGCTGTGATCTTCCCTGCCATGACAATGGGGCAAAATCAACCATACAAACTCGTAGATGAATTGCCCGCCAATGAATTTTACAATCTGGAAGGAAGGCAATTCAGCAAATCTGATGGCTGGACAATTGATCTGGAAGACTTTTTTTCCAAATATTCTTCCGACCAGATCCGATATGTCATTGCCGCTAACGCCCCTGAAAATGCCGATTCGGAATTCACCTGGAAAGATTTCCAATTACGCTGCAATACGGAACTATTAGGAAAATTTGGCAATTTTGCCAATCGGGTATTAGTATTTGCAAAAAACAAATGCCAGGGCAAAATGCCAAAGCGGACGATGTTGCAGCCCATTGACCGTCAGTTTCTCTCTGATATTGCCGCAATATCCGAACAGGCTAAGGAATGCTATGAAACATTTAAATTGCGAAAAGCTTCCCAACATATCATGGAGCTGGCTCAGGCCGGCAACGTCTATTTCGATGCAAAACGTCCCTGGTCGCTTGCAAAACAAATAGAAACACAAAATGAAATGGATCTGACAATTGCATGCTGTCTTGAATGTCTAAAAGTTTTAAGCGTGATTTCAAATCCAATCATCCCGGATGCGTCGGCAAAGCTGTGGAGTATGCTGGGCTTCCGCAAACCTTTAGAAGAGCTTGGCTGGACAATGGCACTTGCAACGGATATTCCTGAAGGGCAGCTCTTAAACGAACCTTCGATCCTTTTTCAAAGAATTGAAGAGGAACAAATCCAGCTGGAGATCGATAAGCTTTTGCAACATAAGATAAAGGACAAGAACAAACCGCAATAAGAGGCAACTGCAAAAGTCTTAGGTTACTTAGGGCTGGCGAAATATTCAACGCAAAGGCGCAAGCATAAGTTTACCCATAAGTAAACTGAAACCTTTTTAAGCGTTATCTATAATAATTCAACACAAAGGCACGAAGTCCCAAAGAAACAAAGAAATTTTGTCCTAGAGACTCTTCCCTCTTAGTGTCTTCGTGCCTTTGTGTTGAATTAAAGTCTATACTTAAGCGTAACGTCTTATTCGCCGGGGGATTTAGCTTCTTGCCGAAGCGAGTCAATTTCACGATCTTTAATGGCAATGGTTTCGTCCTGATCACGGATTGTACTTTTAAGAGCGGCAATTTCCGCTTCTTTAGCCTGGTGGTTCTGTTTAGCAAGTGACTCTAATTCTTCCAATGCTAAAGATAAATCGAGAATTTCCTGATATTGGGTACAATTCACTCCATGTTGTTCTTCGACATTGTTGTTAAGATGCTCAATTTCCTGGGATTTGTGTTTAGCATGGGACTTTAATTCTTCCAATGCAGCGGACAAATCGAGGATTTCCTGATATTGGGTGCAATTTACTCCATGCTGTTCTTCGACATTTTTGTTAAGATGCTCAATATGTTGCGTTTTTTCTTCCAGGTCCTGAGATCTCTGTTGGACAAGGGACTTTAATTCTTCCAATGCTAAGGACAAATCGAGAATTTCCTGATATTGGGTGTAATTTACTCCATGCTGCTTTTCGACATTGTTGTTAAGATGCTCAATTTGCTCTGATTTTTCTTCAAGGTCCCGTTGATGATTGAGATGGATCTCCTGTTTTTCAAGTTCATGCAACGATTTGGTGTTTTCAAGTTCATTGGATGCTTCCAGTAATTTGTCCTTTAGCCCTCTTGTATTATCTATTTCAGACGTGTGAGCCTGGATGCTTTCATTCAATTTTTCTTCCAGCAAACTCGTATAATCGATTTTTTGTTCAATAATTTTTTTCGATAAGTTAAGGTCGTAAAGCAGCGCCTGCTTTTCCTCTTCGGCCAACCTGACAAGCATTTCCATTTGTTCTTTCACTTGGGAATGCTGCTGCTTTTTTAACTCGAGCTCCTGACTTATCTTTTCCATATCGGCCAAGGTGCTGGCATGCTGCATTTCCAGTTCTTCATAATCTTGACGACTCCTGGCCAGTTCATGGTTCAATGACTGAAGCTTTTGTTCCAGTTGTTCTGAAAGGGCCTTTTCTTCTTCGATATATTGATTTGCCTGATACAGCCGCTCTTGCATAGGGGTAATTTGTTCACGAAGAAATTTTTCATTTTTTTCACCGTTACTTTTTTGTGTTTGATTCACTTCAGCTAATGCATCGAGCGAAATCTCTAATGTTGCGATCTGCTTTCGTGCAAGCTTCAATTCATTCTCAAGAGCCGTCAATGATTGGCTGATATTCTCGTGCTGCTGTTCATATTCTTTTATTTTTTGACTCAAATCATTGATCGTAGCAGTATCATGAGGATGGGAGGCACGAAATAAATTCGCCTTGTATTCGTAGAGTTGTTTTGTAGTCTCCTGAAGCTGTTTTTTTAATCGCATCTCTTCTGACGATTCGGCCGGGTGATTTATCTTTGCAGCATTTTCAACGGCGTTTGCAGCCGCATGGATCGATAAGGGACAGGAAAGGCTTATTACGCTAAACGCTGCCAGGGCTGCTATTAATGAGATCCGTTTTAGCAAGCTTTGCCCATGGGTACCATACTGATCATATACCGAACGTGATTCAAAAATTGGTTTTTGACTGCGTCGACTTTGCATCAAAATTTTTGTCTTCACTTGTGCCTTGCCATAGGCAATGGTCACTCGCTCCAGACGAAAAATTTTGAGCAGTCTCCTTGTCAAAATCCCAACTTTTGAACCACCTTCGGTATATCCTAAAAACTGCTTCATGATAAATCCTAATTTTCCTTTACTTAAATATATTAACATTTGGGAACAGGCCCCTCACGTATTCTTTCAAAATTCTTAAAAATAGTCAATATCTCCCGGATTAAATAGTAGAGCATAGGAAATTAGAACGAATTTTTGAATTTTTCTCAACCAAGAGGGTTCTAAGCAAATCCTGATCTCGATCTTGATCATGATCTTAATCTAGCTCTTCACACAATTCGCTCTCTAGTTGGCTCTTATCAATCCAATCAACATCGAAACAATCTGATACAGTTGTAATTGCAGAATAGCAAGATTATGATCAAGATCGAGATTAAGATCAAGATCAAGACTTGCTAAGAGTTTTGTTGGTTGAGAGAAATTTAAAAATTCGTTCTAATTTCCTGTGCCCCGGATTAAATAGCTCCCCTCTCCAAAAAACTTCAAATTCTAAACAAGTGTTATATGCCTAAAGTGTTAAATAATTTCTTGCAAAAGTTGAAAGGATCATCTACAGTGACGAGTTATACATAAATAAAATGAAGAATTGGTTTACGTGCCCGTGAGCGTGCCCGTGCCCGTGCCCGCATCTATTTATCTTTTCCGAACTTTATTTCCTGATTGAAATTTGCGGGGAAAAAGAATTCGGAAATAATCAATAAATTCGGGCACGGGCACGGGCACGCTCACGGGCACGAAAACTACTTTGCAGTTACGAGTAGTATGCTAGTCAAATATAACCATTGGAGATGATGTGGCCGAACCTAAAAAATTTACAAATCGACTCATTCATGAGAAGTCCCCCTATCTCCTTCAACATGCACATAACCCGGTCACGTGGTTTCCCTGGGGAGAAGAGGCCTTTGCTGCAGCTCGCGCACAGAATAAACCGATCTTTTTATCGATAGGATATGCCACATGCCACTGGTGCCATGTCATGGAAAAAGAGTGTTTTGAAAATGAAGAAGTTGCCGAATTAATGAACGCATATTTTATCAGCATTAAAATCGACCGCGAAGAGCGTCCGGACATCGACAGCTTATATATGGAATTTGCACAACACCTGATGACAGGTTCACCCGGCTGGCCATTAAACTTACTGCTCACACCAACCTTACATCCATTTTTTGCCGCGACATATATGCCTCCATACACAAATCAGCACTTATTGGGAATGGTGGACCTGATCGAAAAAATTCATAAAATTTGGGACAGCGAAGAAAGAGAGTCATTAATAGAACGGGGTGACAAAATCGTTTCGCTCATCAAAAGCGATGTCCATACCCAGGGCAGCCAAATTCCTAAAAAAGAAAAAATTGAAAATCATGCGGAAATCTTATTTCAACTGGCAGATCCCGTCTATGGAGGACTTCATGGCGCGCCGAAATTCCCGATCGGCTATCAATGGAACTTTCTTATTCATGAATCATTGCGCTACCGGGACCCGCGCTCTTTATTTTTAACGGAACGGACCTTAGAAATGATGCATAAGGGGGGAATCTATGACCATATCGGAGGAGGGTTTTCCCGATACAGCGTCGATGAACGCTGGATCGTCCCCCATTTTGAAAAAATGTTATACGACAATGCGATATTGGCCAGCTTATATTTAGAAGGTTGGAAGGTTGCCAATAAAGGTCTTTACCGATACGTTTGCACAGATATTTTAAATTATATTATCCGGGACATGACCGATAAAAACGGCGGATTTTATTCTGCGGAAGATGCAGATTCAGAAGGGGAAGAGGGGCTTTTTTATACCTGGAAATATGATGAAGTGTACAAAATTTTGGGAGACAATGAAGAGACGGGGTATTTCTGCGAATATTATCAGATTACCAAAGAAGGAAATTTCGACGGGCGCAACATTCTTCATACCCCTGAAGATTTACAGACATTTGCATCAAAAAAAAATAAAGATCCGCAATGGCTTGGCAATTTGCTGACAAAACAAAAGCAGCAGCTCTTTTTGGCCAGGGAGCAACGGGTGCACCCCTTTAAGGATGATAAGATCATCAGCTCCTGGAACGGTTTGATGATTTTCTCAATGGCTGAAGCCGGAGCTGCTTTTGAAAATCAGACATTTATCGATGCCGCTGTCAAAGCTGCACTATTCATTAAAGAAAATATGTACAAAAACAACCGCCTGCAGCGCCGTTGGAGAGAAGGGAGCAGCCAGTTCATGGCAGGCTTAGATGAGTATGCATGTTTAATTCGCGGACTTATCACCCTCTTTGAAATAGGTGAAGGGACGGATATGTTATCATGGGCCATCGAAATGACCAAAACATTATATGAGGATTTTAAATCCGAAGATGGGGCATTTTATCAGACGGATGGGCTGGATGAAAGCGTCCTTATCCGCAAATGCACGTTTCAAGATGGCGCAGAGCCTTCCGGCAATGCAATCCACTGTGAAAATTTATTGCGTCTATATCGGTTGACAGGAGAAAGCCATTACTTAGCGCAGGCGGAAGATATTTTAAAGGCTGTTTCTCCCTATATCGACAGCTATTCGATCGGCTACTGTTATCATATGCTCAATTTGATCCGTTATTATCAACAAAAACCGGTACGGGTCGTCGTTGCATTGAACCAGTCTCAAGATTTAAAAAAACTCTTAAGAGGACATCTCTTTCAAAAACTTCAGCTTTTCCGTTATGTCATTTTTGCCGGCATGAATGATGATACGCTTGCAGACCTGATCCCGTCGCTCAAAAACCAAATCCCCGTCGAGGGCAAAACCACCCTATATATTTGTCAGGGAGAAACTTGTTTAGAACCAATCACAGATCCGGAAAAAATGGTCCAGGAATTGTGCGCCGCAAGAACCGATTAAAGATTTTTTCGGCTTTGGAAAGTCGCTTTCCTCTAAAAAACGGCATTAAGAGCAATTGCAAAAGTCTTAGATTAGTCAGGGCAGGCGAATTTTCAACGCAAAGGCGCGAAGACGCAAAGAGTTTAATATAATTTACCGAAGGTGGTTCAAAAGTTGGGACTAGGAAAACTTATTGAAATTATTCATCGGTTTAGTGTAAAAAGGGGAGGCTTCATTTTCTAAGAGCCTGTTCAAAATCTTTTAAATAGACAATCTCTTAGCTCTTGAAGTTTATTTGTCTACAAAACTTTAGTGGCGATGTCATAACCCTTTAAAACTACCACAGAGCCCACAGAGTACACAGAGGGGTATTTTTTCACTTTCTGTGTACTCTGTGGGCTCTGTGGTAGTTTATATTTAACAATTAGAAAGATTTTGAACAGGTTCTAAGAAGAGGAAAATTATGACAATTACTTCATCTACAGATAAATTTTCAGTATTATACTCCCAACCGGGTCTAGAACGTATAGTATATGGTTATCTTCCAACTAAGGAATGCGTAAGGTGTTCCAGGGTCAGCAACGTTTGGAATGAACACATCCAGGCTTATTGGTTATTTCTACTACGCAATGAATCTGACAAAACTAGTGCTAAGACACAGGAAAACTGCAGGCAGAACAAGAGAGTGAAGCCTGACGATGCAATACCCGGTACTTGGAAGAGTTGGAAGCAGGCTTTGATATTGAAAAAACATACAGATGCACCTCACTGGCTTATTGAAGATTTAACAGCCGGTTTGGCTAAAAGTTATTTTACCCGAATCAAAGGATTCCAAGGCACTCAACTCGTTAAAGAATGCATGGATTCGGTTGCTTCCCTGAAGATTAACGCCGCAAGCTTTCCGGGAGACACGCCACTCGCAAAAACCTTGCAGGCAGCCATTGTCGAAAACCCCATCGACTGGGCCAAAGCCAAACCAGCGGTTTATGAATTGGCCTTAAAGCGGGAAGCCGTGGCCGCAGCTATTGCCTGGTTGAGCGAGCCTGAACGGAAGCTCGCTCATTTTGTACTTTTCCGCAATGTTTGCTTCCATGCTGAATTTTCCGCCGAAGAAAAGCCATTTCAAGAATTTTGGAACAGGTATCCGGACAGGCAAAAGATGTTTCTGAGAGAACTGGAAACTTTTGTAAGTGATAACTATCATCATCTTCAAAAGGCGCATGATCAATTTATCGGTCTATTTGTTGACCAACCTCCAAAACCCATATCGCAAATTGTTAACTGCAACGGAGACAGCAACGTTGGAAAGGCGGCATTGAGGGCCTTGGAGAAGACATATCAGAAGGTATATGATCAATTTCGATTGAACCGGGCATATAAAATTAAAGGTATTCTTGATGCTCACAAGGCAAGCTCATTACCCCTACCTGCGCCTACACCCGATTCTTAATAGGAACCTTTATTGGCAATAAGTTAAGCTTATTGCCAATGCTGAAGTCCCGGACAGTATTAGAATGAGACTGTAGTCCACCACTACTGTCATTTGTCGTCAGAGGTCCTGACTTGAGCTTTAGCTGTCTGGGCACACTGAAAATAGATGGCTGCGCCATTAATGAGCGCGGCCCCGATTGCGACATCGATAAAGCCCCGGATATCGTTGTGGATACCTAAAAACTTGATCGATACTCCAAGGCCCACCATAAGGCCAAGCAACAGATAATATTTTAAACTGTAAATTTTCGATAACGGGACCGGACTTGGAAAGGATAAAATGCGCGATACCCCTCTTTTTGCTGATTTCCCCAGCACATAGCGGCCCTTGAAATACCCGATAAACAATCCAAGCAAGATCAACCCCAACACTGCTGTTTGAGCCGTTACAATCCAGGGAGAGAGGGTATGAATCAGAGGAGTGGGAACGTCTGCGCCAGCATGAAGCGTGCCTAAAAGAAGACCGAGCCCCAGTTGAAGCAAATATACGCCTATGGCAAACCAGATCAATCCCGATAACACAATGAGTTTTGTATGTGATAATTTCATAAAGGTCCTTTATTGATTTTTTGCTTTGAATGTACCACGTATTCCCATATTACCGATAGGAAAACTTATTGAAATTTATAGCCGGTTTAGTGCAAAATGGGCAAGCCCTGTATACCGAAGGTGGTTCAAAAATTGGGATTTTGACAAGGAGGCTGCTCAAAATTTTTCGTCTGGAGCGAGGGAGCATTGCCAATGGCCAAGGCACGAGTGAAGACAAAAATTTTGATGCAAAGCCAACGCGGTCAAAAACCAATTTTTGAATCACGTTCGGTATAACCTATAATAAAGGTATATTTAAACAAAAACACATGGAAGGAAAATTATGTCAGGCATTTCATCAACATCCGGATTCCAACCGGTCTTAAGTTATTTAGTATATAGTTGTCTTCCAACTAAGGAACGCCCAAGCTGTTCCAGGGTCTGCAAAGTTTGGAAAGAACAAACTCAAGGTTATGCTGCCTGGAATAGCTGGCAGGAGGTTTACTGTAAAACTACAGGTGTACCTCGCTGGCTTATTAATGATTTAACAGCCCAATTCGTTCAAGGACCTTGTACTCAAATCAAAAAACAAGAAAGCGCTCATCTCGTCAAAAAATGCATGGATTCGGTTACTTCCCTGAAGATTAACGCCGATACTTTTCCGGGAAACACGCCACTGTCAACTATCATGCAGGAAACCATTGCCAAAGTACCCATCGACTGGACTAAAGCCAAACCGGTGGTTTATCAATTGGCCTTAAAGCAAGAAGCCGTGGCTGCAGCTATTGCCTGGATGTGTGAGCCTGAGTATAAGCAGAGCACCGCTCTTTTTTATTCTTTCCGCAATCTTTGTTGCTCTGTTCGACTCCCGGAAGAGGATGAACAGTTGTTTCGAAAACTTGCGGCCGGCTGGGATCAGGAAAAGCAAAATAGATTTCAAGGCGATATGGGAGCTTCAATGTGGGGTGAATACGCTCCTATTCTAAAGGCGCATGCTCAATTTATCGGTCTATTTGTTAAGCAACTTTCAAAACCCATATCGCAAATTGTTAACTGCCCTCAAAACGACATGTTGCAAGCTGTAACTCCTGAAACTCAGGATGAAAATCCTGCGAAAAAGCAAAAAATGGACTCAGAAGATTTGCAGGATGAAGAAATGGTACAGTTTGAACAATTCCTGAGCTCACCTCACA
>JABDCW010000016.1 GCA_013287905.1 Chlamydiota bacterium
ATTTTATAAATATCTCCTTATTAAACCAAGGAGGGGTCTCGACATCGGTTTTTTTTTCATAGCGATGAAATTCCTGATATTGGCGATTCCCTGCATAGGCGGAATTTCGTTGATAAAATTCCTGAATATACTGAATCACCAGTTCCGGCTTATGTTCCATTCCATGAACATAAAATGAAACTTCAGCACCTATCATGTGTTTTGACGTTTGATTTTCCTTGGAAGGATCGATGTAGCTGTTATGTTCCGGACATCGATGACCAGAGGTGATCACAACCCGGGCATGAGCGCGTGTTTGAATATCATTAATTAAATCAATTAAAATGGGATAGATAAATTCCTTCCCATTCTTTAAGGGCAAACCATGTTTTTGAATTCCCCCACAGTCATAATAGCGGACCTGTTCTCCATCCAGGTTGGTTACATGACAAGGATTTAACGTATTTCCCTTGCATCGGAAAAATTCTTTATTGATCTTTAAGGGAAGACCTCCATTTCTTTTATCCCACGGATAGATCGGCGATGAGAGCACTTTGGGAGGGGGGATAGTAAATAAAAATTCGTCGTGTTTGCGATAAATATACTCTGCTTGTTGTTGCGAATTTCGTTTACCCTGCAAATCTTGCGATTCATCGGAAGAGGCGCAAGCTAAAAGAAATATGGGGATAAGGGAACTTGCAAAGGATAAGGAAAATCTGCAAACAATTTGCGAAAATTTACATCGATCAATTATCATGTCTAACACCTGCCCGCTGGATCGTTGCTATCATAACGCAAATGCAAATTAATGAAAGTACATTTTAAAACTTCGTTAAGAATACATGAGTGGCTTGTTACCTGGCTGCTCATTGCCATTATCATTTTGATAGCCCTCACGGCATCGTTTTCGAGAGGTAATGAGAAAACAGCCGCTCAGTTCCTCTCTCATCCGGATAAACATTTCGAAGTCATTGTACGGGGAGAGGTAAAAAATCCGGGCGTGTATCATTTTGCGGGCCCAACTCATATAGGCGACGTTCTGAAAATGGCTGAAGTCACTCCTGAAGCTAATCTCAAACGCTACCCTAACGACCGGCTGATCAATAAAGCGCGTATATTGAATATTCCCAAAAAAGCCATGAAGCAAACGGACAATAGGGACACTAAAAAAGAAAGATATTAAGGATTTCGTGCCCGCGCCCTAGGTTAGGAGCAGAAAATGGACTTCATGGACGACATGGACTTCATGGACGATATGGACAGGTCGGAATTGTCCATGTCGTCCATGAAGTCCATGTCGTCCATGAAGTCCATGTCGTCCATGAAGTCCATGAAGTCCATGTAATCCATGAAGTTCCTTTCTGTCCTTAAGGCCCTTCCTTATTAAAAATTGCCGTCATCATCTTCATCCTCATCGTCATCATCTTCATCGTCTATATCAAATACTGGTTTCGCAGGAACGGGTTTTGCGGATTCAGCCCCTTTAGATTTGACGACCGGGGCCGGCGGCACAAGGTCAACCCATATAGGCGAGCTCCATCCCATGTGTCCGTCTTCTTGCGTGACACGAATGTAATAATAAACGAAGGGGGGTTTTCCATCTTTTGCGTTCACAACAACTTTTTCAAGAGGTGTCATGTCATCATAAGCAAAATGTAACCAGTAATCCTTCGATTCTAATGTCTCAATGACTTTACCGTTGCGGATAATTTCAAATTTAACAATCCTTTTGGTCCCTGCAACATATCCTGAAATATGACGGTTCACCTTAAGCCCCTGCTTTGTCCCGGTATGCAGTTCATCGCCCATCATTGCGTCTGCGATATGAAATCCAATTACCATACGCTCGCCAGTAGTTGCATAACAATGACGATTATATAACGCATCGAAAAGCGAATGTCTATTGTGCTCAACCGCGATAATCGCGGTCAAGCCGGGAGGATATTGCAACTGCCCTGCCTCATATAATTCCTTATAAATTCCCCTGTCGTCAAGGCCTCCTGCCACAAATCCAAAGCGGCAATTGCGCAATAAAGCTTTTTGAATAGACCCTTCAGCCGATTCTGAAACTCCGCTTTTTCCGCTTGACGCAATCGGTAAAACATTGCCTTCTTTTTTAGTGCATTCAGATGATCCCCAAGAGTTATAAATCTCAACGATACGCTCAAAATTTGGATCGAATTCCTTAAAATCATAATCATACCCCTTTGCCATTGTCCAGCAAGGAATAGCAATCATCTCTTTTGGTGAAAAATTTTTGTAAATACTTTTTAATGTATGGTATTTGGGGTCTTTTTTACGTAGAATCTGTTTCCCGTCTTTGGCATAAACAATTTGCCTAATCCCTTCAACACCAGGTGACCCGCACCACTGAAATCCAACAAAAGTGGTAAAGCGGTCAGCCTCATCAAAATCACCAACATACTGGCAAATAAATTTCCAAATTTCATTCGAGGTCTCTTCTTGACTTTCAAAGGGTGAAATTCCAAAAAAATTCCCCGAAAAATCATCGCGAAAATAACGCAGGCAATTCTCTATGTTCTCTGTTGCATCGATCCTTTCTGATTCCCCATGAAGCAGCCCCCAAAATAAATGTTGGTTTGTATCTTCAAAACACTTGATCGGCGGCGATTTAAAAATATCTTTCGTTTGCGAATTCAATAATTTAATTGTGTAAATGCCCGCTTCATTAAAATACAGATTTGGCAGCGCGATAAAACCAGTTTCCGGCACAAAAAGTTTCCAGTTAAGGTTTTCCCGCAAGTGCTCATGGGATAATTCAATGAGCAAATCATCAGGCGCCTCGCTGGTTAAGTTTCCATACTTATCTTCAAAACGGACAATCACATCGAAGCGTTTATTTTTGATCACAAAGGATGGTACGATCACGCGAATATTGCTTAACTCATTCCCCCGGATATCCATGGAAAATACTTCGGGGTCTTCATACTGTCCTTTGCCCTTTGGATCGATGTACAAATTAAAAGTACGCCGTCTTTGCGCATTGACTTGCGCTCTTGTTCCCTTTTCGGGAGATTTGGGGGAGCCAACAACAATCGTGAATGTGCTACCGGCTTCTAACTTGGCAGGAAGAACAAATTCAAATGCTGAAGGTTTTCCTCCTTTAACCTTGTTTTCCGTTGCCTGGACTATCCTTTTGTTTTCCAACAACGCATAAATCACATTAGACGTTTTCTTTAGATTAGTCGAGGGAAGTTCCCAGTCGGCGTGCCGTCCCAAACTTTCCAAATCAAATTTCAGTTTGGCCCCTTTCGGCAAGTGAACGCTCGGCGTATAAATAAAACTCCATGTGTTCACCTCGCCGGCATAGGCCTGACCAGGTTCGCAGTAGCAGATCGATCGTCGCATGAAAAAAATACCCCCATTTAAATTATATACCACTCGTAACTGAAAAGGAGTTTACGTGCACGTGAGCGTGCCCGTGCCCGAATTTATTTATCTTTCGGAAATAATAAATTCGGGCACGGGCACGGGCACGCTCACGGGCACGTCAACCAATTCTTTATTTTGTTTGGACCTACATTGCATACTCAACTATACGCTTTTCTCTAATCACTGTGATTTTGATTTTCCCCGGATAGCGTAAATCGCGTTCGATTTGCTTCGTTAAGTCTCTTGCCAAATTGATCACCCCGTCATCATCGATGATATCCGGAAGCACCAATACTTGCAATTCTCTTCCGGCTTGCATTGCATAGGCTTTTTGCACACCCGGAAATGCACCTGCAAGCTCTTCTAACTGCGTTAACCGTTTTATATACTCATTAACACTCTCTATCCTGGCCCCTTGACGCGATGCAGAAATTGCATCAGCTGCACTGCACAAAGAACCCTCTATAGTGATAGGCTCCATTTCCCCATGATGACAGCCGATGCCATTGGCTACTTCCTTCAGTTCCCCATATTTCAATGCAAGTTCATGTCCAATCACCGCATGAGAGCCGTCAATCTCCTGAGAGACCGCTTTGCCAAAATCATGTAATAATCCAATCCGTTTTGCTAAATGTACATCCAATCCAAGTTCCGCAGCCATAATCCCCATCAGATAAGAGACTTCTAAGGAATGCTCTAAAATATTTTGCCCATAGCTGTAACGGAATTTTAACTTGCCAAGCAGCATAATTAATTCGGGATGAAGATTGATTACGCCAGCTCGTAATGCTGCATCTTCCCCGTGTTTTTTTATCAAACGCTGTACATTGCCCTTCGCCTTCTCGACGGCCTCTTCGATACTCGTGGGATGGATCCTCCCGTCCTGAATCAATTCAGACAGCGCCATTTTGGCTATCTGCATACGCACAGGATCGAATCCTGATAAAACAACCGCACCGGGAGTGTCGTCTATTGTGATATTGATACCGGTCGCCCGTTCCAAAGCCCGTACATTTCTTCCCTCACGACCGATGACGCGTCCTTTCATCTCTTCGTTAGGTATCGCTACAGTATTTACCGTCGCTTCAGAGACGCAAGAGACGGCCAACCGGTTAATTGCCGTTGCAATGATAGACCTGGCTTGAATTTCAGATTCTTCCTTAGCTTCCTTTACCGTGCGCCTGATATAATTGGCCATATCATGTTTCACTTCGCCTGCAATTTGCATAAGGAGCTGTTCCTTGGCTTCAGCTGCAGTCAAGCCAGCCGACCGCTCAAGCTGAGATTGCAATTGCGATGCATACCCGGCCACCTTCTTTTTTTCTTCTTCAAATTGCTCCTTTTGCAAACTTAGGGTCATCTCCTTTTTATCGATATCGAAGAGTTTTTTTTCTATCATTCCCATTCTTCGGTCTGCCTTATCTTCGCGCTGCTTGATCCGGTCCTCCTCTAATCGCAGTTTATGCCTTTCTTGCCTCCAGATTGTTTCAAAATCGCGCTGTTGCTGAAATTGCATCTTCTTCAAAACTTCATCGCCTTTCCTTTTGCATTCTTCAGCATCGGATTCCGCCTGAAGGATTACCTTTGCAGCTACCCGTTTAAAATCGAGCAACCGGTAACGTTGATAGCCCCATAACAGACCGGCTCCCAAGGGAATCCCAATCAAGCCAAAAAAAATGGAGAGATAAACAAAATCAATGATCATATAAATTTATATTTCGCTTTTAGCAGATGCTTGATCGTTCTTAATATGGCGATCGACGGGTTTGATGCGGACCTCTTCGACAACCCGTTCATTCGATTTGATCACTTCGAGGTCAAAATCATCGCGATGAATCGTAAACCCCTTAGCAGGGATCGTTCCGGCACTTTGAAACACATAGCCTCCAATTGTCTCATAATCATCTTCTTGCGGAATGTTAATTTCCAGCAATTCGTTCGCATCCAAAATACTCATTCGGGCATCGACAATCCAACTGCCATCTGGTTGTTTTTTGTGAAGTTCTTCGTTGGTATCATATTCATCGCCAATATTACCAAAAATCTCTTCAAAAATATCTTCAATCGTGACAATACCTTCCGTACCACCATACTCATCGACAACAATTGCTATATGAACCTGGTTCTTGCGAAATTCCTGCAATAAATTGGAAATCTTTTTTGTTTCAGGTGTGAAAAGGACATTTTTTTGCAATGATTCTAATGGGGCCTCCAGAACTGCAGCTTCATTGTTTTCCTGAAACTCCTGAAATTTTTTAAGAATATCCTTATACATAACAATACCGACAATTTCATCGATGGTATTGCGATAGATTGGTATACGGCTATATCCTTCCTTAACGATCAATTTAGTCGCCTCTTTAATCGACATCAGGGCCGGCAAGCTAAACAAGTCTACTCGAGGCACCATCACTTCACGGGCAATCCGTTCCCTGAATGACAAGACCGACTCAAAGATTTTTTTATCATGAGGATTAATTCCCGGGGTCAGTTGCGCGCCATGAATAATATCTATAATTTCTTGCTTTGCCTGCAATTCCGGTTCATCTAATTGATCGAGGTAAATTAAACCGGAAAAAGAACGGAACATTTTCATAACCAGATAAGTAATTGGGAATACTACATACATGAACAACGAAGCAAAAGGGATAAAAACCGTCATTGTTTTTTCAGGGTAACGTATTCCAAACATCCGGGGCAAATAATCTCCAAAAATAAATGATAACAACAAAAAAACCAGGCAAGTCAGTACGATCAAAAGAATGTGATATCCATTTATATCGGAAAGTAAATAGGTGAAGAATGTTGTATTTAAAATGAGGACAACTGCCGACGCGACATAGCAACATCTCATGATATTTTGAGCGCAAAGAGCAGCAAAAAATAGCCCCTCGTACCCAGCCTTACGAAAAAAATATAAATGAAAAGGGCGATAAAAAAACCATCTGCCGCTAAGCAGGATGTTCTTTTGTAAATCACTTTTATGAAATTTTCGAAAAGCGCTTGTCAGCGCCGTTAACAAAAATGTGCCTAAGAGAAAAAATAAGGTAATAAAAAAAGTCACTAATAAAAACAATGTCATACCTTCAACTAGGCGTGAAGCCACAGCTCTTTTGCTGTTACATGCGCTAAATAGTCGGTCTCCCCCTGCCGCATTACCTGCCTATCTTCGTCATCGATATCATCATAACCGATTAAATGAAGCAACCCATGGATAACATATAAAGTTACTTCATGATAGACATCCCCACCATGTTCGGCGACATAGCTTGTGGCTGTTTCGGGACAGACAAATACATCCCCCATCACACGATACCCCACCTCATTTACATCATCCATAGGAAAAGAAATGCAGTCAGTTACGCTTGGATCATTGAAGTACTGCTTATGAAGCTCACAGATAGCAGAGGTATCAACAAAATATACTGAAACTTCATCATACTGCATTTGAGAATAAATGAGAAAATCTTTTACAAGAGCAGTAACACTTGACGTACAAATAGCCAAGTGCGTTTGCTCCTGTATAACATGTACTTCCATTTTATGGAAGCACAGGAGTTTTTGGCAAACCGGTTACTCGCTTACGCGACTCATCCCAACGTCCTAACTTCTTAAGAACATCAATGCGTTCAAACCTTTTTAGAACATTGCGCTTAGCTCCGCCTTTATTTGCTTTGCCATAACTGTTGTGTCTGGACATAACGATTCCCTATATTATAATTGATCCGTTTATTTGATTTTTGGTATAAAAGCTACCGAGGCAATATCTCCCTCCAGAGCATTAGACTGCGGTTTAAATCCGCCGGGCAACTGGTCCTGCAGCGCCCCTGTTTTTAATGAGGGAGCTTGACGTCTACGGGGAGATCGGCTTCTTCTTTCCTGTTGTTTACTGATGCGTACCATAAAAATACTCCTAAAATTTACTTTTCTAGCTGATTATATCTCCATTTGCGTTATTGCCGCAACTTTTTTCGTCTACCCCCGATCAAATAATTGAAAATAATGGGCAACCCGAAGTATAATATCGCTCGTCTCTGAAGAATAGTTTTCGTGCCCGTGCCCGTGCCCCTGCCCGTGCCCGAATTCTATTACCCATAAGTCTAATTAACAATTCAACGCAGAGGCACGGAGACGCTGAGACGCTGAGGAAAACAGGATTTAATTTTGAATTTTCTCTCTCTTTGCCTCCGCGTCTTTGCGTCTCTGCGTCTCTGCGTTTATCCATCGATGTTACGTTGCAGACAGATATTTTGCGACTTATGGGTAAGAGCATGCGTGCCCGTGCCTGTATCTATTCATCTTTTCCGAACTTAATCCTGCTTGAAATTTGCGGGAGTTAAAGCATTCGGAAATGATCAATAAATTCGGGCACGGGCAGGGGCACGGGCACGGGCACGAATAATATGGGCACGGGCACGAACGGAATCAAGTTACCATGGGGCAAATATGAAATTTATCCATGACGCCTATCAACCAGATGAAACAATAGCTGCTGTCGCCACCGCGCCTGGCGAAGGAGGAGTTGCCATCATCCGGATCTGCGGCAAACAAGCCTTAAAGGTCGCACAAAAGGTATTTTCCGGCAGCATCTCCAGTTATAAAACCCATACGGTCCATTATGGTAATATTGTCAATATCCATGGGCAGCATATCGATGATGTCTTATTGATCCCCATGTTAGCTCCCAGGTCCTATACAGGGGAAGATACAATTGAGATCCATTGTCACGGAGGAAATTTAATCACGAGGCGCGTACTTGACGCTGTTCTTACCGCAGGAGCGCGCCAGGCCCGTCCCGGTGAATTCACCTTTAAAGCCTTTATGAACGGGCGGATCGACTTAAGTCAGGCAGAAGCAGTCCAGGAATTGATCTCGGCAAAAAATGAAAGGGCGCTCGATGCTGCGGAAAAACAACTGCAGGGAAATCTGTCGAAAAAAATCCTTTCATTTCAAAACAAACTCACCCACATTGGCGCCATTTTAGAAGCCTTTGTCGATTTCCCGGAGGAAGGGTTGGAATTTGCAAGTGTAAGCGATGTTTGCAAAGACCTAAAAAATCTGACGGATGAAATGCAAGCTCTTGCAGATACCTTCCATGACGGCAAGATCGTTCACGATGGCATTTCTTTGTGTCTTGCCGGTGCGCCAAATGTGGGCAAGTCCTCCATCATGAATGCCCTTCTCGATAAAGACCGCGCCATCGTATCGCCAATTGCAGGAACGACGCGCGATGTCCTTGAAGATTATTTGCGCTTAAATGGACTCAACATTAAACTCATGGACACAGCCGGGATCAGAACGACAAATGAAGAGATCGAACAAGAAGGGATCAGACGATCTGAGATGGCTATGTCTTCTGCAGATATCATCCTCTTAGTGTTGGATGCTGCTAAAGGACTCGATCAGCTGGACCTGCACTTAATTGACAGACTGCCTCCGGAAAAAACTGTAGCGATATGGAATAAGATGGACTTAAAAGGGGTTGGTCCATTGCCTACGCTTTCTACCCCGCATGTTGTCAAATTATCAGCACTGGAAAAAACCGGTTTCGATGGTTTACGGCAGACGATTGATGCTGTGGTCTGGAAAAATGGTCCGCCTGACCGCGATGAAACTCTCATCACCAATGTCCGGCATAAAGAAGCTTTGCTGAAATGCATTGATTCTTGTCTTCTGCTTAACCATGGACTAACCTCCGATGTTTCTCCGGAATTTTTAAGCCTGGATATGCGGCATGCCTTACAGTCGCTCGGATCGATTTTAGGGACAGATATTACAGAGGACATTCTGTCAGCAATATTTTCTAAATTCTGCATTGGAAAATAAACGACAATAAGGACAATAAAATCAAAGACAATAAAGACAATAAGGACACCAATTGAGGACCTTAACGACTAGTCATTAACGTCGTTTTTGTCCTCAATTGGTGTCCTTATTGTCTTTATTGTCCTTAAGCTCTGGTGTTCCTATTGCCCTTTAGCTTTTGGCTACGAGCAGTTTTTCACTTTTATTGGCGACAGAACTTTTGGAAGAAACTTTGTCAGGGGACGCTTGTTTCTCGGCGCTTACTGCAGAAGTTTTTCCAGCAGGCGCTTGTTTCTCGGAGCCTGAAGCTTTTTCAGGTGTCTGCAATTGCTTTTTATCCTTCTCAAACTGCTGTTCAACAGTTTTTTCAAACTGCACTGCATCCTTTTTAAGCTGCGATGCACCCTTTTCAACCTGCTGTTCAACACTCTTTCCAACTTGCACTATATCCTTTTCAAGTTGCACTGCACCCTTTTCAAGCTGCTGTTCAACACTCTTTCCCACTTGCACTATATCCTTTTCAAGTTGCACTGCACCTTTTTCAAGCTGTTGTTCAACCTTCTTTCCAAGTTGTACTACACCATTCTCAAGACTCCCTATAACACATTTTTCCAGTTTCTCTTTGGTCTGCTGCAGCAGGAGTTTTTTATTCGCCATATTGGCTATTATGTCTTTCCCTATCTCATCCACTTGTGCAAGAGTTAAGGCGGAAAAAAACTTAGGATTATACTTTGGATCGACATGTCCATCCAAGCATGTTTTTGCCATCGATCCAATAGCTCTGACAAGATCGTCTTTTCCATCTTTCATCGCTTTTTTGACGTCTTCTTTGTCCTTGTCTTTACTTATTGTTTCTAAGTTATCCAACTCTTTAAACGCCCCACTCACGGCTTTTTTCCAATTTGTCTTGTTTTCAGCCCTTTTACCTCGTTCAAGCCAATGTAATTTGGCTTTCTCTGTTTCCAATTCCTTAAATTTTTCTCTGTGCGTCAAGAGTCTACCCACACTTTTTTCTCTCACATCCTCTTTTTGTTGATATTGCTTCATTGCCTCTTTTACCCGCGCACACAAAGGCTCGATCTTTGCAGTGAATGTATCGATTTCAGCCATTTCCCTGGCGAGTTCTTCAGGCTTTGGCTGCCCAGTTTTCCCTGTAATAAAAGGAGTTTGCGGCGCTCCTGGAGGTGCCTTTTTTGGATCGGGAGTCCCTGGAGGCAATGCGCTTGATGCGTTAGATGAATCAGATGCGCTTGATGCAACTGACGCACTATCTTTACCTTTATCACTACCTTTTTTTGCCTCTTCAAATTTCTCTAAGGCGGCATTAAATTTAAGTTTTGATTTAGGCTGAAATAAAAATTGCACAAACAACCGAAACTCAATGAAAAATGCGTGTACTTTTGCAATTATTGATGTTTCATTTGAAGCTTTCTCTACTTTGACCACTCTGGCCTTGTTTTGTTTATCGATCCATTGCCCCTGCTCATTACAGGTCAGCTTATCGTATCCGCTTTTGATAAATGCATCGATATTATTTCGTATTTGCTCGTTATAAAGATACGAGCGTTTTGAATAAACTTCTGTAACCATAAAAAACCCTCTTTATTGTTTTTAACCCAAGCCGATCGTATCATTTACGATCTTAAACCACCAACACAAATTAATTATATTTTAGAAAAATTTAAACAAAGCATAGTTTAGCTGCAAGTGTCAGGGTAAAGGGCCAATGCGAAGAAGATTTCACCCCTAAAAGTTTGCCGGCAATATTAACTATTGTTAACACAATTAAAGCGGGATAGACTGCTTCAAGCACCGGACCTAAAAACTTGGCAATAGCGGCAAAATCAAAAGTCGACACGACAAAGCCTATGCCCAAAGTACAGGCCAGGGCTTGCCTGTTTCCTAATTTATCGGATACTTCCGCACGCAAAAAATCGGCAAAAAGACTGGTCAATACAATAGCCGTTGTCAGGCATGCAAACAACACAGCCAGAGCAACGCATGGGGCTGCCACCTTCCCAAGAGAGGCAAGGGCTATTTCTCCCAGCATTTCCTGAGGCGGTGTTTCGGCCAATAAAGGAGAATACATCCACCCAAGCAACACTAATGCTAAATACACTGCAGACAAGATACCCGCACCGATCAGCGATGCTTTGTAAAAGTGATTTAAAAGATGATCGGTTCCGTTATCTACAGGTAGTTGACTTGCAAGCAGTTTATTGGTAAGGTATTTTATGATAAATTGCGAAAAGAAAAATGCGGCTAGCAAATCCATCATTTGATAACCTTGAAAAAAGCCATTGGTTAAGGCGCCAAGGCCGCTTAAAGCAGTCGTTTCAGGAAAAGACCCCTGGTTTAATCCATAAAAAGCAATGACAGCAATCGAAAGAAGCAAAAATGGAGTTAATACCGAACCTAAGGTCGTCACAATTTTATTCTTATTTGCAGCCAGAAAAAAAATGACCAGGCACATCACCATGCTTGAAAGCGGAAGCGATGCGTTGGGCAATACAAGCAATAAAGCCCCATGCGCAACAGTCAGACAGCGTGCAAGAACGCCAAACGGTCCCATCAAGCCAAGAGCCAAAAATGAAAAAACTAAAGTCCCTCTTTTTCCAAAGCAACTGAAGAAATGATAAATATCTCCCTTATAAAGCATCATTCCCAATACCCCAAGGAAAGGAACGATCACCCCGGTTACTATAATTCCTAATGCAGCAAAAAGGTAATGCCCCTCGCTTTCCCTGCCGACAGCGATGGGAAAAACCAAATTCCCCGAACCAAAAAACATCGAAAACAAAGCAAACCCGGTACTGACAACCAACCATTGATATTTCATTTTTTCCTCTTTTTTTAATGTATATCTATCAATTTTTTTGAAAATTTGACGGCAAAAAAAAACCGCACCTTGAAAAGGTGCGGTTTTTTTAAACCTTAGGACTTTTAAGCTAAATGCTTTTAAGACATAGGTCCGCACCTCGTTTTAACGTGGATAGCCACAATAATTCGGATGCTAATGGACTCTATGTGCATATTATGCATTTTACTTTCCTGTAAGTTAATAGTTGAAGTATATCACATGAGGTTATTCTTGTCCAAGATTTATTTTTCAAACAATCTCTTATAATGAAGATAGATGGGGGGAGCGGTTCAAGATTAAGATTAAGATTACACCGACATAAAATTGGATCCTAAGAACAGGGCACAGGAAATTAGAACACTTTTTTAAAACTACAGAGGAAAAAAACAGGATAAGCAGGAGAGGCAGGATAAATTTTTAAGAAAATCCTGTCTATCCTGCTTATCCTGTTATTATTTCTCGCCTCTTTGTGTGCATTGCATTCTCTATGATTAAAAAAGTATTCTAATTTCCTGTGCCCTGATCCCTAAGAAAAACAAACCTTGAAAAAATAATCGGGAAATGATAGTATCTTATTGTAAAACTAACATAAGGAGTTTATAAGAAAATGTTTACGTGTAATTATGCAACGCCGCCCCGGCAACATATCCCTGCCACATCTTCAAACCATGTCGTCTTCTCCCTTTCTTCTTTGCTCCTTCTTTCTCTGTCCCTTCTAAGCTTATAAAAGCAAAAGTTCTTTTTTTCTTGTAGTTAACAGTATTTACGTTAAATAAAAATTATTTTTTTTCACGGCTTCTCAAAGTTGCCATTTATTAGAGGTTTTTTTTATGTCGAACAATCAAAGTATTCCTGACGCCGCCTGGAAGAGTCAGGCAGGATTTATCTGGTCATTAATCGGGTCCGCTGTCGGCTTTGCCAATATCTTAAGTTTTAGTGCGCAAGTGTACAAAAATGGGGGAGGGGCGTTTCTTATTCCCTACGGAATGGCTCTCTTTATCTTAGGGATCCCCCTCTTAATTTTAGAAGGGATTATTGGCTACAGCATGAAATCTCCCCTGGTTACAGCTTACGGAAACGTGTGGGGAAGGTTTGGAAAAACATTAGGATGGCTTGCAGTGATCGCCTGTTTGTCTATTGGAGGATTTTATGTTGTACTTACCGGATATTCGGTGGCCTACACCTATTTTTCGGCTGTAAACGCAATCCCTCACGATTCAAAAGGCTTTTTTGTGGATTTATTTCTTAAGACAACGTCAGATATCACAGACTTTGGCCAGCTGTCTATCCCTGTTTTTGTTTCAACTATAGTTGTCGCCGCAATTGCCTGGTTTGTATTGGCACGCAATGTCAAGGATGGTATTGAACGGGTCTGTTCCATCTTCATGCCTATGCTTGCCATCATCATGACAATTTTTGCGATTATCGTCTCCATCCTTCCGGGAGGAATCGATGGCTGGTTTTATTACCTGAAACCCGATTTCGCGAAATTATCCGACCCTTCTCTTTGGCGCGATGTCTTTGGACAGCTGTTTTTCAGCTTATCTTTAGGTTTAGGGATCATCGTAGGATATTCCCGGCATACCGGGAAGACAATCAATATCCCCAAAGCGATGATGTATGTTGCCCTTGGCGATTTTGCCGTCTCTTTTATATCGGGAGCTGCGATTTTTGGCTGTCTCGCGCATATCAGCCATATGCAATCCATTCCATTCGACTCCATCTTGTCAACAGATTCTACATTTGAGATCGGATTTATCGTATTTCCGCAAATATTTACATTTTTTGGGCCGATTGTCGGACCTGTCATCGGAGTCATATTTTTCTTTTGCCTGTTTATTGCCGGGATTACCGGTGTTTTTTCTATTATTGAAAGCATTGCAGGTAATATTGAAATCGAATTTCAACTGTCGCGCAAAAAAGCTGTTTCCTTAACCACTTTGGCGATGACAGGGCTCGCAAGTCTATTCTGTATGGGAAATGCCTCCCACCTGATCGACGCATTGGTCCCCATGGTCATGGGGACCAATATGTTAATCGGCGCTTTGGCCCTGATCGTTGTTTTTCAATATGCCTCTATTGAAGTCAAGACTCACCCGGTTTGGACAAAGGGCAACCGGTTACATATACACACGTTTTTCCTGAAAATAGTTGCCCCTGTCTTATTAATTGCCATTTTGTCCGGAAATCTTTTTCAGGAGTTTCAATCTTTTGATATACAGAAGAGCGTGCGCTGGACCTGGTTTATTTTAGCATTATGCGTAAGCGGCGTACTTACCCGTTATTCCCGAAAAGACAAGTCTCTTGCAAAAGATTAAAAGAAAGAACGCTAATAAAGGATTTTAGGATATGTCCTTGCGGCAATTGCCACAAGGACAATTAAAAAGACAAAGCAAACGGAAAAATCGGTAAAGAGGTCGATTGGAGTTGCGCTGCCTGTGATCATAAAATTGCGCAAAGCGTTGACCTGATATGACAAGGGATTTAACATAGAAACGATCTGCAGCCATCTTGGCATCATATCGATTGGATATAACGCATTGCTTGCAAAAAATAACGGCATTGTCAACACCTGTCCAATTCCCATGAATCGCTGCCTTTTTTTTACGATTGCCGCCACAATCAATGAAAAGGTGGAAAAAATCGCGCCCCCAAGCATGACGATGATGCAAATACCTATAAACGCCAGTAAATCGAAGCGAAGGTGGACTCCTAAACCAAAGGAAATGACATAGATAATAAATACTTGCGATATCCCTCTCACCCCGGCAGCAAGAGCACGGCCAAGAACAAGCAGGCTTCTTGGGGCCGGGGAAACCAAAATCTTATGCAATGTTCCCATATCGCGTTCCCATATCAGAGAAATTCCAAAAAATATCGAAATAAACAAGATGCTTTGGGCCAAAATGCCTGGGGCTATAAAGTCAAGATAAGGCAAAGAACCGGTCGGGATCGCTCTTGCATTAGCCATTGCCTGTCCAAAAATAAGCAGCCAAATGGCCGGCTGTATCATTCTTGTGAACAGCTCATAAGGGTCATGTCGTAACTTTCTTATGTCGGCTTCGACAATGGCAAAGAGCTGCCCCGACCTTTGGACCCATTTGTTAGAGATAAGAAATGGTGCTTCTTGTTTCTTTGACATTGCCAAAATCTCCATGTTCTTTAAGCGAACTGCCGGTATGAAAAATAAACACATCATCGAGAGTGGCCTTTGGCCCTAAAGCGACTTTTAAATTGCCTGGTGTATCCATGACAATGATCCTTCCCAGATGGATCAGAGCGACAAGATCGCAGAGGGTGTCTGCTTCTTCCATATCATGGGTCGTCATCAGGATCGTGACTTTCATCCGCTTATTTAACTCCTTAATGTGCTCCCAAAGCATTTTGCGTGCGGCAGGATCGAGTCCTACGCTCGGCTCATCCAAGAACAATACGATTGGCTTATGCACTAAGCTTTGCGCGATCTCAAGGCGGCGGATCATTCCTCCCGAATAGCTGTTGACCAATTTATCCTTAAAATCGCGCACGTTCATAAAATCCAACGCTTCATCGATCTGCTTTTGCCTGTATTGCCGGGAAATTCCATACAATTTGGCCGACTGGAGCAAATTTTCATACCCGGTAAGTTCTCCATCGGCGGAAAGAAGCTGCGGAACATAACCGATGCATTGGCGCACCTCTAATGGGTTTTGCGTGACGGAATACCCATTGATATAACACTCACCAGATGTGATGGGTAATAAGGTCGTCAACATTTTAATGATCGTGCTTTTTCCGGCGCCGTTTGGTCCAATCAAGCCAAAGGTCATCCCCTTTTTAATTCCGAAGGTAATATGATCGACAGCCAGATATGTTCCATAATAATGTTTAAGTTCAATCGCTTCGACAATATACTTGGGATCTCTTTTTGTATTCGACATCTATGTATTCTCTATAATTTAAATTTTATTATATCTAGCGAGGAGAAAACACAAAACTTCTTTTTTGATTGTAATCTTTTAGTATGCTATTATATTGCCTTCCAATGGAGGCTAAATTGAGCACATTTATAGGTATGTACAGATATTCCAATACTTTTTATACAGGAACAGAGGTTCAACCAGATGCTTTAAGTATTTTTGTCAAAAAAGACAAAAATGAAAGCTCTTTATTTATTTACGATGCAGAGCCATTAGCAAACATATGCGGCAAGGCAATTCCCGTTATTGGAAGTTTCACGGGCGTTTTAAGAGTTATTAAATCTGTAAAGGCGATTTTCGAAAGATTATCGAATGAAAATAGTTCAGGAACTCCAGCTATTTGGTTATCGATGAAAAACCTCTTTCGCGCCATTGCAGAAGCCTGTCCTTTTTCCGGTATCTTTCTCATTGGATAAACGCGGAGGCGCAAAGACGCAAAGGCGCAGAGAAAACTGAAAAACATATTTATATTTTTTGAATCAACAGAAAAGAACACACTTTAGCTAATGCTCTGCGTCTTCGCGCCTTTGCGCCTCCGCGTTAATTGCTTAGACTTAGGAGACATAAAAGACGTTAATTAGATTTTATATATTCTTGACAGCATAAAGGGGCATTTCGCGAAGGCAGTCTTGTTTTCCAAACATCCCTTCTGAAATTTTTATCCCATAAGGACTTTTTGGATGCTTTCCCAGGAACACATTTAGACTTTTCATTCCCCCTTTAACTTTTGATTTTACCTCAACAGGGATGATTGTTTTATTATGGATAGTGATAAAATCCACTTCAGCATTGCTTGTGACCGATTCGTTGTGCCAATAGTAAAGCTCCCCCTTTTGGGAGGGCTCGGAATAGGCAATCAATTCTTGTGCCACCAATTGTTCTGCACTGAATCCAAATAATTCAACTTCCAAAGGATGAGTCACCCATTCGCTTAAGTCGAGTCCAAGAATTCTGTGGGCAATCCCGATGTCAAAGAAAAAAACTTTAAATTTCTTCTCATCAACTTCAGCTCCCAAAGGATATGATTGTGCAGCGGTGTGAAAACACTGATAGGTAATGCCTGCTTTATTTAGAAGATGAAGGGCTTGTTTAATGGGGTAGGTTTTGGCATCGGGATCAACACTTGTGTATTTAAATTTCTTTCCCAGCTGTTTTGGGATAGCAGAGAACACGTGCCCTACATGTTCGACCAGATGGGCTTTGGCATATTTTTGAAAATCATCGATATAAGTTTTAATGATTCGATCTTGAACCCTTTGACACAAAGAGGAATCTTTGTGTGTAAGCCATGTATCAACTACAGCCGGCATTCCTCCAAGCCACATATAATTTCTCAAATAATCCAAAATTACTTTGTGAGTGGCAGGATCGATGTTTTCACGTTCAATATTCTCCCGTAAATCATCGCGCTGGTTCGCAGTCAAAAATTCCATGAATGAAAGAGGATACAGGAACAAGTAATCTACCCTTCCCACAGCTATACCCAATTTTTCTAAAGTAAATTCGAGGAGTGACCCGGCGGCGATCACATGAAGTTCAGGCATCTCTTCCTTAAAGTAGCGTAAATATCGAATGGCATCGGGACACTCCTGGATTTCATCCAGAAATAAAAGAGTTTCGCCCGGAATGATTTTCTTTTGTGTATATACCTGCAGTTGTTCCAGCGTTTTTTCAAGGGAAATATGAGAAGGGAAAAGAGCATGCACCCTTTTGTCTTTTTCAAAATTTACCTCGATATAGGAGGAAAATTCTTTTCCAAATAGAGCCACCAGCCACGATTTTCCCACCTGACGAGCCCCTCTAATCAACAAAGGAACGCGAATAGGGTCGTTACGCCAATTTTTCAAAAACTTCAGGTGATCTCTTCGCATAGCTACCCTTCTTTTAGTTATATTTTAGAAAAAACATGGGGATAAATCAAGCTTTTTTAGAAAAAACATGGGGATAAATTCTATAATTTTAGAAAAAACATTGGGATAAATCAAGTTTTTTTAGAAAAAATATTAGTAAAAAGTTTTTGAAAAAAAATCATAAAAAGCAGTATAACCTAAATTTACAATTATATGGTTGATTATGAAGATTTGCGTACTGTTAATTTTGACTTTAAGTTGTTACTTTGTTCATGCACATAGCATGGAAGACCCATTTCCCTACCAAATGTCCTTGCATCATACAGAAGGGAGCGGCCTTGGATATTCCATCGGCTACACCTCGCTGGATCTTTTTGTATCAAAATCTGTCTGGGACAGAAATCTGACTTCATTTCTGGACGTCAGGGGCCACCTCTTTAACAATGGAAAATATGCAGCAAATGCAGGCGGCGGAGTCAGATACCTCAACGAATGCTTCGATCAAATCTGGGGGATCAATGCCTTTTACGATTATTTGCAGACCAAAAGGCTAAATTATCACCAGGTTTCCTTCGGATTGGAAGTGTCCGGCAACCAATGGGACGTATTTGTCAACGGCTATGTACCTGTCGGTCATAAGACAAAAAATATTTATGAATTTTCGTACAATTTCAGCATTGCTGACAGTCATAACAAGAAAACCCGAATACCGGGTTTTCTATTAAAAGCAAAAGAACAATTTGCCATGACTGGAGTCGATACTCTGATACGATATCGCTTTTGCCTAAACGATGATTTCAATATTAGAATCGGACTTGGGCCTTATTTATATTGGGGTACCTCAGCAAAAACGGTCAATGCCTTTTACAAAACACATAAAAGGGCACTGGGGGCACAGTTAAGAGCCGATCTATCCTATCTGAACTATATTTCATTAGAGACCATTGTTTCCTATGACACCTACTTTAACTGGAACGGCCAGGCAACTATTATCCTGAACATTCCTCTCGATCTCATTTTTGATCCACCAAGCTGTACTCCATGTCACCATTTGCGAAATAAGATGTTTAGACCAGTTACACGCAATGAGATCATCGTTATCGATTCGCACACGCGCCGTTCCACCAATCCTAACGTTTTAGACCCGGAACATCCGCCCCTATAGGAAAAAGATGTATATACACAAACAACTTATACTAGGCGTATGCTGCCTGTTCTCATTTCTGTCGGAAGCGGGATACGCACATGAAGAAGCAGACTATGTTGTCGTAGGCGTAGGGACAGCCGGTAGCCTGATCACCGGCAAACTCTGCGAAGATAAAAGAACCTCTGTTGTCGCTATTCATTCAGGTAAAAACTTTACAGAATCATTTATTACCAAATATGCACAAAATATCCCTTTTTCAGTCGGTGCGAGTTTTTTAGGCACCCCTTCTACCCCTTCTGATTTAAGTACACTTGAACTTTCTTTAAGCCCAAATATCTTCCAAGGCTTCACTGACTTCACTCAATTGCTCGATATTTCGGTGAAAAAACTGTATGAAACGGGGCAAACTGTACCTCAAAGTTTTGCCGATGACCGCGTTTTATCCTGGGTCATTGCACAGCCTCTCAGCGGGGCATCAGCAGTCAATGCCGGGGCCTGGGTGCGCCTTACCCCCCAGCTTTTGGCCGAATGGGAGTCGATTGCCGGGCCAGGCTGGTCTGTAGACATATTGATGCAAGTTTATAAACAGCTCGAAGACTACGATGGAAAAACTGCAAACAAAAAAGCAAGAGGATACAGGGGCCCATTGAAAATCACTCAAAACCCTCCTGCGAGTCCATTAGGAAAAAAATTTGCCGAAGCTACAATCCTGGCAGCCAAAGTTCCCTTTCTCGAAGATTATAATGACCCCCTGACACCCATTGGCGCCTCAACACAAATGCAATCCGCGCACCGAGGCAATAATGGCTTTTATCGGGTCAGCGGTGCGAATGCCTTTTTGAATGAACATATCATGCAGCCGGACGGTTTTGGTGCAAACGGCACAAAATTGCATGTTCACTTCAACAGCACAGCCCTTCGCGTCATCTGGAGTGGAAATAAAGCCATTGGCATCGAATACCTCGAGGATGGCGAATCCAAAAAAGCCTTTGCAAGAAAAGGGGTGATCGTCTGTGCAGGATTGGGAAGCAGTCCGTTTTTGCTTCATTCAGGAATTGGCCCTGCTGCTGTTTTACAATCTCTTAATATCCCTGTGATCTATGACAACCCAAATGTAGGACAGGGGTTGATCGATCAAACACCTGTGAACATCGTGTTTGCGACAAATCCTAAAGATTCAGCAGCCGGGACAACGACAATATTTTCGGGGGTCGCCAATCTTCCCTCCCCTACAGAGAATCCTTCCGGCCGGCAAATACGCTTTGCTCCCATCGATGCAATTCCAGGAATCACACCTGTTATCGTCGATCTTCTTCAGCCTCAGAGCAGAGGAACAATCACAATCACCAGCAATAACCCCTTAAGTCAGCCTTTGATTAATTTCGGATTACTGTCCAATCCCGCAGATTTGGCGCTGTTAACGATGACATTTCAAACCTATGTGAAAAATTTGGCCAAGGAACTTCAAAGGATCGACCCCCAATACCAATTGATCTTGCCGGATCCCGCCATTCTCGAGGATGCTAGTCTGGTAGAGGCTTACATTAGAGCCATTGCAGGTACCGACTTCCACTATCAGGGCCATTGCCGCATGGCTCCTTTGGATCAAGGGGGAGTCGTTGATTCCCTTGGTAGAGTCTATGGTGTGGAGAATTTGCTTGTTGCCGATAATTCGATTGTTCCTCAGGCCATCGATGGCAGTCCGATGACATCGGCCTACCTTATTGCAGCAAATATCGCAAGATTATTGGGATATTGGCCGCTTGACTGTCTATGCAGTGAATGAAAAGTTGATTTCGTGCCCGTGAGCGTGCCCGTGCCCGCATCTATGGGGTGTAATTTTTTATACAGGGAGAAAACATGAGATATCTCAAAATGTTTATTGCAGGAATGACAATACCAAGCTTTGTCCTTCCCTTATTAATGCTCGTTGCTCAAGAGGCGGGAAAATCACAAATATTAACTATTCCCTTTTTCCATTTTATTCCATGGATTTGGGGTATTTGGAACATTCTCTATTTTGTATTTTTTTTACAATATTTGCCTCAAAATGACTCGTATCGTCTCTTGATTACAGGAGCTGTTTTAGGACTGTTAGTCGCAAGTTTCGGTGTCTTCGCCTTAAAAATCCCCACATTATTAGGGGTTGATGAGTGTTGTAATTATCTTCCTTTGCTCATCGGGCCTATTCTTTATGCTATCCTTTGGCGTTTTCTTGTCGGACCTCTTAATCATTTTCTTGGAATCAACGAAGATTAGGCTGGGTCATGAATAAACTTCCCGTGACTCCAAACAATGACTACTCTGCGATAAGGAGTTTTCTTCGTCACTTTTTTCGCAATCTGGTTTTGGGGTTCATTACACTTGTCCTCATTTTGCTCATCGGAATTTTGGGATACCGCTATTTTGAGAAAACCGGCTGGGTAGATTCCTACACCAATGCAGCCATGATCGTATCAGGGGTTGGTACTTTGACTAACCCCCAAACTGAAAACGGAAAACTTTTTGTCGCGACGTATTCTATTTTCGGGAGCGGGGCCTATCTTTTAGTTGTCGCAGTTGTGTTTTCTCCCATCTTTCATTGGGTATTTCGCCAAGTCAAAGTGGAAGACAGAGAACACTTTAATGACAGAAGAAGTTAAAATCTACAAATTCCTAATGATTTTTTTTGAAGTATTCGATCTGTCTTTCGTGATTGACAGCGGCCTCTCTTGTATCAAATGTTCCTAAGTTCCGGTGCTTTCCCGTACGAGGATCTATCGATCTTGAGTAAATTCTATACTTTCCGGTTTTTAGCTTGCGGATCATATTACCTCCGTTTAAGAACCTCTCTTTTCACTTGAAATGAGCATACACAAACAACTTCAAGAGTTGTTTGTGTACATACCGAACGTGATTCAAAAATTGGTTTTTGACGGCGCCCTGCTTTGCATCAAAATTTTTGTCTTCACTCGTGCCTTGGCCATAGGCAATGGTCACTCGTTCCAGACGAAAAATTTTGAGCAGCCTCCTTGTCAAAATGCCAACTTTTGAACCGCCTTCGGTATACATTCGAGTTCTTTTAAAATTAACTATCCCAGTTTCCTGCCCCTTTTTCGTTTGTCACTTCAACCCATTTGGATATTTTATTGTCTTCAATTGTCCCAAGGCCCATTATATATACTGTTTTGTGCTGATTTGTCTTTGTGGTCAAGTCAAGTTGATAATACATGGCTACCTGATTGTCCAGTATCAATGGCTCTTCAATGGGTTGAGAAATTTTAAAACTGGAATATTTTTTTTGAAATTTTTGCAATCGCTCTAAATAATTGACGGCGCTGCGCGCGACAAGATGTCCATTATTATATAGTTGAAAATTTTTTGAAAGATGCTTTTCAATTTCGCTGACAGAAGGAACTCTGGCAGCAGGTCCGCACCACACTTGGCATTCCTTAAAGAAATCATTGATAACCTGTAAACATTTGCTCTTATCTAGACTCTTAGTGGTTAGCATAGTACTCTCCTTATTTTTGGATAATTTTATGAACATGAGCCCATATATTTATCAATAAAGGATATGACTATTAAATTAAAGAGTTTTGTTTACGCTAAATAGTATAAAAATTCCTGAAATGGACAATCTCTATTCACTTAATGTCTTTCAAAAGAGCTGGCAAGATACTTTTGTCCACACTTAATATGGTTGAACTGCCCGGGATATTAAACTCAATTATTTCACAAATTTCCCTGTTTTTAGTTATCTCTAATGTGTCTTGATATGCAAAAATAACGTACTCTTTGCCGCCGATCATTAGATTATTGCGTTTTTTAATGTTGGTTTGAATAAGCTCTGCCAATTTCTTTACTTGATTATCAGTAAGATCTGATTCCCTAACCTGGGACGCAACAGGATTAGATACCGCAGGTGGCTTGGCTTCATCTGCTGCAGGTGTCGGAGATTTTGACTTTGTTAGTTTAGATGCCACAGATGATGTAAACTTTGCTATTCCAGATTTAGGAGGTTTTGGCTTTGCTGGTTCGGACGCAGAAGGAATAGGCTTTGCTGGTTCAGGCGGCACATGAGGTTTAACTTCGATTGGTTCAGGCGCAGAAGGAACAGGTTTTGCTGGTTCAGGAGCATGAGGTTTAATTTCAACTGGTTCAGGTGCAGGGGGTTTTGGCCTTGCTGGTTCGGGCGCAGGAGATTGTGGCTTTGCTGGTTCGGGCGCGGAAGGAACAGGCTTTTCTGGTTCAGGAGCATGAGGAATAGGCTTTATATCCTTGGATGTATTATCTTCAGGGGGCTCTGCCTGATCCCCGTTTTTTTGAGGCGGTTCAGTTTTTCCTGTCATCGCTGAAGAGTGATCAGGTTTCTGTGGTGGAGTAATGTTTTTATGGAAAATTTTCTGGATCTTTTGATTAATCAGGATATGGGTATCGTTCTTTTCGTTCTTTCCCCGTACTTTTCTCCATATTGCACTTACTATTTGAAGAGTACCCACACTTGCAATCATTGCCAAAGCAGTTGTCAACCAGGCAGCAATCTTTTCTTTAGAGGTAAATCGCGAATTTGAAGGATCTATTAATATGCGCGCTATTGTATCAATATTATTTTTAATATCCATTTTGATTCTCCTTAGTAAATCATTATATTATTAAATAAATTATATTTCAACAATAACATTAAAGTAAGCAGGGCTACAAGCATTAAAACAAATATTTTAAACACAGAGACACGGAGAACACAGAGACAAGCCATTGAACATCTTTTTTCCGCGGAAGCGAAAAAGAAATTCTCTCTTGCCCTCTGTATCTCTGTGTTTCAATAAATTGTTTTAATGCTTAGTGCCCTGTTAAAGTAAGGTAACCAGGGCCTCCCCGCTCCGGTAGTTGGATGCCAACAAAACTACATTCTTTTCTTCCTTGATGTCCCTAATCGTTATTGCTGTTTTGTACTGCATCTGATATAAGCGACAATAATAACATTAGGAACACTAAACCACATTAATGATTGCATCCAGATTTTTGCTTTTTTTAAGTTTAACCTTGTATTGTACCATAGAAGTTTATTGCCTTCCACCAATGCAAATAGGCAGCCATAGGGCAGCTTTGCAGGATCAGGGCCCTGCTGCAACAGAAGAGACGGACCATCGCGAGAGGATGGTAGGATCAGTAAAAGTTGCCGTATTGATCCATGGCTGCCACTTGCAAGCAGAAGAATGGGAAAACATTGTATTTGGATCGCCAGGTCAATTAGGGCGTGTTCCAATAGGCATTGAAGAAGCACTCAGCAAAAAAGCTGCCTTGATTTTTTGGGGTTCGGGGGCTTCTCAAACCCCTAATGGGCAAAAGGAATCGGAATATACGTATTCTGAGGCAATTGGACCTAAGCTTGAAAGTTTGGCAAGAGTAGTCAATACCCTGCCTCATGAGCTGTTGCACTATTTACAACAAGTTTCCCACATCGATCTTGAAGCGCAAAATACAACTGAGGAGATAAAATTAGCGACTCAAGAATGTCTGGTCCGGGGGATTAGCGAGCTTATCCTCATTTCTTCTCCGACCCATATCGCACGCTGCCTGCAAGAGGCTTGTAAATATAGATCAACTCATCCCTCCCTTGCAGTTACCTTTTATGCCAGGGCAAGCGAGACTTGTTTTGCGGGATCAACTCCTGGAGATGTCGTCATTATCGAGCCGCCTCACCGAAATGATCTGCCCAAAGTTCCCTTTCACCGGCCTGCGAAAAAAATATTCCAATTTTTGAAGAATCCTGAAATTGCATTTGCCTTTCAGAACGAATGGGAAAGGTTGGTTACAGAGTATCAAGTCAGGATGGAGAATCTTCAGGCAACAGAACCTTGATCTTTCTGATTGCATTATCAACTGATGACTCGACCTAACTGAGGAGCATTTTTGATCAGCGCCTTTACCCCTTTTTCGGAAAGTTGTTCACAATGAAAGAGGTTAATTTCCCGAAGAAGCGGGCAATGGACTGCCACTTCCACCAGGCTTGCATCTGTTATTTTTGTATAAGAGAGATTTAACCGGACGATATTGCGCAGCTTGCCTAATTCAAAAAAACCAGCCTCCCTGATATGGTCACAGTGGGATAAATTGAAATCTGCGACATTTCCACAGGCCCTTATAATGATGGCAATGTCTTTGTCTGTGATTTGATTGCAAAAAGATAAGTCTAAATTTAGTAAATGCTTAAAATGCAATAATTCTCCCCATGCATAATAATCGATATAACTATTACCGCTTAAACTTAAGGTTTCTAATTTGGTGCAGGATTTAGACAGATGTCGAAGCGTTTCTACAGAAACCCAAGGGGTGTTTGATAAATCCAGTCCTCTAATTTTAAAAAGCACTTCATTTAATTGAACATTATAATTTAATGTACGGCTTAAATTCAAAAAAGAGAGCTGGGGAGAGCGTTGGATCATCAGAATTAAATCCCGGTGATCGATCAATGAATCATGACAAGATAATCCATTAACTAAGTCTTGAACTTTTTGAAAAGATTGCATCATTTCGTCAGAAAAATAATTGATCGTTAAGATGAGGCCCATATTGGGATCAAGATGGAGAGAAAACCCCCAATCGTACTGATTGATCTTCTCCAGACATTTTTCTTCAAAAAGAGGAAGCTTTTCCCGAATCGATAGTGTTAATAACTCGATCACATTTTCCAGATCGATATATTTTGCCATCTCCCCGGCACTTAATGAAACGACCCCTTTTAGATCCCACCGCATTCCAAGTTCCATCAGGGCAAAAAGGTCGGGTTTCCACTTTTTCCATAGCCTTGATATTTGCCCTGTCTCTATAAATTCTTTTACTGACTGAAATTCCTTGATGGAAACATCGGGAAACTCCAGCAAAAAAGAGGTTTTATCTTTTCTCTCATAAAAAAAATTCTTTAATTTATTTGAAGCACATATAAACAGAAGACTGTTAATTTCAAAATCTCCATCCTGTAAACGGATCATTAAATTGGCAGGAACGATCGGTGCCAGGGAAGAAAAATGGGACGAGATAAGACTGCCTGCCTGATACAAAAGCGATAAAGGTAATGTCGCTTGTACCGATTGTTCTGTCAGCCAGGCAATCAGTTTCTCCAACATATCCAAATGTTGAGCAGTCCATGTCCCATTATAAAGAGCGCTGGCGAGAAACGTGATCAAATCACCTGGCGCAAGCTTTAATAGATCAACAATGGCCTCTTCCGATTGCCCAATTAAATAATGTAATTCATCGGGGAGCTCCAAGTCCATGAACAACCCATTAATTTAAATTATACACAAACAACTTCAAGAGTTGGTTGTGTATACCGAACGTGATTCAAAAATTGGTTTTTGCCGGCGTCGGCTTTGCATCAAAATTTTTGTCTTCACTCGTGCCTTGCCATAGGCAATGGTCACTCGTTCCAGACGAAAAATTTTGAGCAGCCTCCTTGCCAAAATCCCAATTTTTGAACCACCTTCGGTATATATGCCTAAACAGTTGGCCACCATTGCATAAAATGACTAAATAAATCGTCAGCACTTAATGAACGAATGCATGCGCCTGTAGGACAGGTTCGCAATATTGGGCATCGTTTGGTAAACGTGCGGCCGTATGGGCATGTCCCTTGGAAAGCTCTATGCTGCTTTCCCGGCGGCTGATATTTATTTGCCGAAGAGGGGCCAAAAACACTGAAAGATGGGGTCGATGTCGTTCCACATAGGTGCAAAGGCAAAGAGTCCATGGCAATCACCAATTTACACGATTGCATCAAATGCTGCAAGCTTGGCAAACTCATTTTGTTAATCAACGTTGAATGATGGGGAAACTCCCGGTTTAATGCCTTCACCATTTCATATTCTTCCGGCGACCCCCATGTCAATAAAAATTTACATCCCAATGCCTTATGGACCAATCTCAAAAATTCTATCAATGTCTTAATGTCAAGTTGTTTATTCGGCCAGGCCGATCCTGGACATACCATCACAGGCATCTGATTGTCCGTTACATATGCATCTACTGTTTTTTTTTGATCGGGCAATAGTTTCAAAGTCACAGGATTTGCGATTACGGAACGGGCAAGCGTTACGTCGTTTAATCCCCCATCGAAAAATTGACAGACGACCAATAAATAATCGAGACGGATACTATATTTTTCCACCGGTTCCAAGGGATTAAACCGCAGATTGGTAAACAATAAGTTCGGCCACTCGGCAATAGAATTAAAGCCAAACCCCACCTTTTGCGGGCTTTTTGCCAAAGAAAGAAGCAATCCCGACTTAAAATTCCCCTGCAAATCAAAAACGACATCATACTCACGTTCTCTTAACAAATGGATAAATCCCTTAAGTTCAGACAGCGTTTTTCTGGAGAACGCTTTTTTTCTCCATTGCTTTGTCTCAACCACAAGTGTTCTATCGATGTCAGGATGAGCGCTAACCAATGATGCACAGGATGACTCAACAACCCAATCAATTGCGGCATGGGGAAATTTTTTACGTAAGAATTCAATCACGGGATATGTATGAATAATATCTCCAGCCGCAGATGTTTTGATGATCAAAATATTCTTCATTGGTACTCACAGGGAGGTAAAAGCGCATCCACTGCCTGTTGAAAATCTGGAGGAACCGGAGCGTTGATCACTACTTCTTTTGCCTCAAAAGGATGTCTAAACCCAATTGTAAGAGCATGAAGCATTAATCGCCCCGGTCTATATTGGCAGCGCTGCCGTCGCCCATACTGGATATCTCCAAGGATGGCAATGCCAAGTCCTGCAAGATGAATTCGGATTTGATGTGTTCGTCCTGTTTCAGGATAGCATCTGATCAGGGCAACACCTGGAGATGATCTGTCCAAAATCCATTTTGTACGGGCCAGGCTCCCCCGTTCTTTAGTTACCTGTCCCATAAGGGTTTGGCCCTGATATTCACTCACCTTTCCCAAATAATTTTCAATCATTCCGGAAGGTGTTGCCGGAACCCCATCGGTAATAGCCAAATAGGTCTTGGTTATCTGTCTTTGTTTAAATTGTTTGAGCATAGCCTCTTTTGCTTTTTCGTGGCGTGCAAATAGCAACACGCCTGTAGTTTCGCGGTCCAACCGGTGCAAAAGAACTACCCCTGCCCCATAAGTGGCAATGAGATACTCGATCACGTGGGGCGATTCAGCAATGATCCCGGCTGGTTTATTATATGCGATCAGATCATCATCGATATATAAGATCCTTTCCTGACAACAATTGGGGGGGTTGGTTTCCTCACTGAAATTGGAGAGGGGACTTACGCAATTACCGCTGCTTACAACTAAACACCCTTGTTCATCGTAAAAAGAGACAGTATCGCCAAGTCCGACCAATGTAGAAGCAAAACGCTCCACCCTGCCATTGATCAGGCAATGTCCCATATCGACAGCGCGTTTCAATTTTCGCAAACTAAAACCTTGGCCCAACTTCAATTTTAAAAAGGGGAGTAACTTTTGGCCAGATTCGGCAAGTGCAACTTTCCAGGTCTTCGTCATACCGATGTAAACTGACGTAAAAAACGGATGTCGTTTTCTGTAAATTGCCGGATGTCTTTAATGCCATTCATCAGCATAACCAGGCGCTCTACTCCCATTCCCCAGGCAAACCCTGTATATTTCTCAGGATCTATCCCGCCATTTTTTAAAACTTCAGGATGAACCATTCCGGCGCCCGCAACTTCTAACCAGCCGGTTTGTTTACATAAAGAACAACCAAAGCCGCGACAGTTCAAACAGCGGACGTCGATTTCTATTCCCGGTTGTACAAATGGAAAGTAACTTGGGCGCAAGCGTAATTCTACATTTGTCCGGAAGAACTTTGTTAAAAATTCATGTATTGTTTGCTGTAGATCCGCAAATGTTACCCCTTCATCGATATAAAATAACTCAACCTGGTGAAAAAAGACGTGCGATCTTGCCGTAATTGTCTCATTGCGATAGACTTTTCCAGGAGCAATAATTCGTATGGGAGGTTGATGAGTTTCCAACGCGCGCACCTGAACATTGCTTGTATGCGTTCGCAATAACATACTGGAAGAAAGATAGAACGTGTCCTGCATATCGCGCGCAGGATGGTCGACAGCGAAATTCAACGCTCCAAAATTATAGTAATCACTATCTATATCCGGTCCATACTGGACTGAAAAAGACATTCCAATTAAAATATCGAGCATATCATCGAGAGCTTGCGTCAACACGTGCTTTCGCCCTACATGACGCGTACGTCCCGGAAGGGTGACATCCAGTCTTTCTTCTGCAAATCTGTCATTGTCCTCTTGGCGGACAAGAACAGACTCCTTATCGCAAATCGATGCCGAAATATATTCCTTAATGTCATTAATCACTTTACCAAATGATGGACGCATCTCAGGCTCAATATTCTTCAAGTGCTTCATAAAGTCATTGACCGGACCTTTCTTTCCCAGGTATTTGACTTTGACATGCTCCAGATCAGATAATGAGCGAGCGGCATTCAATTCAACATCAAACGTCTGTCTCAATAACAAAATATCGGAATTCACATTGCCTCGATTTTACATAAAAATGGCCTGTTTGCAAAACTAAAAATAAATTTGCAAACAGGCCTTCGTACAAGTACTATATCCTTAATTTCTTAGCGTGCTAATGCCTCTTTGGCACAACCAGCAACAGCTGCAAAGCTCTGCGGGTCGCGGATTGCCATTTCGGATAATACTTTTCTGTCTAATTCACACTTCGCTTTTATCAAACCACAGATAAATTTGCTGTAGGAAATGCCGTTAATTTTTGCAGCAGCTCCTATGCGCACAATCCAAAGCCTGCGAAATTCGCGCTTTCTCTCCTTGCGGTGGCGGTAATTATACGCCATTGCCCGAAGAACAGCATCACTTGTTAATCGCAAGTGATTTTTACGATCGCCAACAAACCCCTTGGCGTGTTTTAACATTCTTTTTTTGCGACGATGTGAAGCGACAGCGTTGGTTGCTCTAACCATAGCTCATCTCCACTTTTTTAGTCATCGGTTCTAACCCGTCTCCCCATTTCGATTGCTTATGAGAAGACATAAGGCTAAACACCCATGACTTGTTTATAGGTTTTTGCAAAACTTGCAAATACAATTGCCGGTCTTGATAGTTGCCGTTTGCGTTTACTCGATTTTTTTGTCAAGATGTGTCGTTTACCGGGTCTTGACATTTTTAGCTTGCCGCTTGCTGTCACTTTAAATCGAGCAGCGACAGCCTTTTTTGTTTTCATTTTAGGCACAAAATTCTCCTATTCTCCTGTTGCTTCAGAACTCTTAGCAAGATCCTGAGTCTGCGGCAACTTATTACTGCTTGTCTCTTTTTTCTTCTTTACTCCAGGAGCGATAACAGCATTTAACATACGTCCAAACATTTTCAGCGGGGACTCTATCACTGCTATATCCTCAAGGTCTGCAATAAACTTCTGCATCAGCTTTTCCCCAATTTCTGGATGAGCCATCTCACGTCCTCGGAAAGTACATGTCAGTTTTACTTTATTTCCTTTGGAAAGAAAATCCCTCGCATGTGCCGATTTTGTCGCAAGATCGTGATCATCAGTATTGGGCTTAAATTTAATTTCCTTTACTTTGACCTGATGCTGTGCTTTTTTATTCTCCTTTTCGCGTTTGGTCTGATCATAACGGAACTTTCCGAAATTAATGATCTTACAAACAGGCGGTACTGAACCCGACGAAATTTCAACCAGGTCCAGCCCTTCCGCTTCTGCCATGCTTAAGGCTTCCGGGAGAGAAAGCACACCAATTTGTGATCCATCACTCCCAATAACCCTTACCTTGTGGGCGCGTATTTCTCTATTGACTTTCAAATTACCTTCCCTCTTCCATAGTTAGCCACTGTGGCAACCGACCCGCATTATGCTCGAGAAGTATTGCTACAAATCTCTCAAACGACCTAAACATTGATCTTACTAACATTGCCGGGGTACTCACGATGCAATTGTCAATTTTGCAAGTTTTGCTTTTGCCGCTTCCGCTCAAACTAACTTTTTCACGAACTTGAACCTGCAACTTAAGACGTTCCGGAGTAATAAAATCAATACCTATATATGCCCCTTTCCACTCTCTGCCATGAGCATCACGCAACATGACCTCGGCAATCAGCTCTTTAAAAGAACCTTGTTCTGTGGGTTTCTTTTTGGAATTCCCGGCACTATTTTCCGGAAGTTCCTTTTGATATCGTATGCCGCAAGCCTTAAACGCATTCTCTACAGAATCAATGGCTGTATTCCAATTTTTCGGCTTAGGGCCGCGTGTTCGTCCACGTCCACGCAAATACCAATACCCTTCAAAATTAAACATGGTAATGAATTTGTCAATGAATTGCAAGGAAGAAATGATTTCTTCCTCAATTTTTTCAAAATCACAAAAAATATGTGCCTGGTCTACAGAGACAAATCGGGCGTCGAGCAACCCCCATAGATTCCCATCGTGAAAATTCGTCATTGTCTGACCACATTCGGCAAAACGGATGGGAAGTTCATCAGCATAACGAACGCGCGAAGAAAAAAGTGAGGCGTGAGACGGGCCCAATACTGGAGGGACTGCATACTCGACATCTTCTATCCGGCAACATGCCTGCAGATCCTCTTCCTCAATTCCTGATTTGATCAGCAGATTTTTTTTTACCAGGGAAGGGGTGGCAACAAGAGAAAAATGTTGATTGCGGTGCTCTTTTTCCCACCATTGCATCAATTGCCGGCGTAAATCCTCCCCCTTTGCATTCCATTCCCAGGCAATAGAACTGATCTGCTGGTTGAATTCGAGTAAACACTGCTCTGCAACTATCTTTTGATGATCTCTTTTCTTGCCAGAATGATGGGCTTTAACAAAATTTTTAAGCTCCTGCTTACTGAAAAAAGCCGTGCCATGCACTCGTTTCAGATCGATTTTTCCCTCATTTTTCACATAGTCCCTTAGACTTTGTGCTTCAAACAGTTTAAAAGTGCCCACATCTTGTATCTCACAAGGGAAAAGACAATCACAGTAATCATAAAAATCGTCTATTTGCAAAATAGAGACAATATTATCTTTGGATTCGCGTATTCTATCTGCTTTGATCATCTGCTGTTTATGTTCAAAAAGCATCGCGGCATTTTCTCTCATCATTTCCACGATGCGCATCTGACCTTTAGCTTTCACAATGCCGCGCATTTTTTCCTCTAACATGATGACCACATGTGCATCGACCGGTTGGCTGCAGATAAAGTCATAATAAAAACCAAACTCCGTCACCTTGCCTGCAACGAGAAGAGCATCTGGAAAAACTTCCATGAAGCTGAATGCCAATAGCTCAACGACAAATTTCCTTAAGTCAGCTAAGGATTCGGGAGGATGGCCTGCAAAAGTGGATAGGTTCATGTCAATTTTACCTTAAATGCTTGAACTAAAAAGAGAAAAATAAAGCAAAGGATGGGATATAGCTGACTCGAACAGCTGACCTCCACGATGTCAACGTGGCGCTCTAACCAACTGAGCTAATACCCCACAGAATGGTTGATTCGCTATCATAGAACAGGCTTGAATTTTACACAAGAAAAACTAATTCTATTCCAGGACAAAGTAGTCGCACTCCCCTGTCTGAATGATTGTTTGTAAGGTGCGGTACATCTGTTCGTCTATATGCCCTTTCTTGTCGGCAAACTTCCTGAGCTTTGGATTTTCATAAGCGGGAGCTGAAGGGTTGCTCACAATGAGACTTCCACGGCTCATCCATTGCATGCCCTTCGAAAACGGACGATAGAATATCTGACAATGCAATTCATCGCTATATTTAAACTTACCGCGAATGGCAAAAAACTCACGTCCTGTGTGATCGCAACCTCGCATTATAGGAGAGGTCATCTTTTCCGGAGTAATCGTATCGATATAACGGCTTGAACTGATTTTGTCATCGACAGGAAATGTATCCAACTGATCAAATCCTGCCCTTTCTCCCTTAAACAATGCCCATATTTTGGCATCGGCCAATTCCCGCAGTAATCCGGGCATTTTCTCCTGAATGGCTATTTTTTCATTAGCTCCGGCTATCATCTTAGCTTTAAGTGCTTTGTGGACTTGCAACTCTTTTCTGAAGAGACCGGATTTATTTCTAAAGAACTGCTTAATCTTTGCTCCAGAAGAACCTGGGATAGGATCGTTGATTTTCGATACAATCCATCCAGTCAATGTCCTTTTTTTAGCTGCTAACTTGTCAGCATCCTGGGTAAGTTCCCGATTTATTTCGGAAAGTCTTTTTTGACAGTCTTTAATGATTTGCTTCTTTTCTTCATATAAACCGGCGAGTTTTTGGATATTTTCAGGATGCAGTTTCCCGTCGCCTGCCATCTGTTTCCATTTCGCCCCGGGGGAGGCACTGCTATCAGACGAGGCAAGAAAACTGACGACATGAGCAGTATGATTGCCAAAAGAACGACCCACACCTGGAGCTGCCATAACATCCCCAATAAAATAAATAATTTTAGTTATTAACCCACGCCCAACTAATTATAACAAATTATTTAATTTTAAAACAAACTACTAAGTAATCTACATTTTTTTTAAAATTATACCGAAGGTGGTTCAAAAGTTGGGATTTTGACAAGGAGGCTGCTCAAAAATAAATTCAACACAAAGGCACGAAGTCCCAAAGAAACAAAGAAATTTTGCCTCCAGACCCTTCCCTCTCAGTGTCTTGGTGTCTTCGTGCCTTTGTGTTGAATTAAAGTCTATACTTATGGGTAAAACTATGTTTGCGCCTCTCGGTTTGTATTATTTAATAGCCATAGGCTAGAAATTGAAAATGACCTCGCCTCCGCCATAGGGAGCTCCTTCGATACGAATTCTTTCGCGGCGATGATAGTTGCGGTTTGCAATTTTCAAGTGTCCACCCATGGAATACCCCCCATGAAGATTCAGAGAAAAGGATGAATTGGGATTATAATTAACGCCAAACTCTGTGCCAGCTGTCTGGTAATGCCAAATGGCTTCAGGTAGCGGCTCATCCCGTTTTGTGCGATGGCGCTGGTCGAGAAAGCGTGCTGCCACCTCGACATTCCAGGCAGTATTGATGGTATAAACCGCCGAAATGTTTACAGGATACACTGCATTGATTTTCCAACGATCATTAATCTGCCAGTCAAAGCCCACAATTGGATATACACGGTCCACTTTCATGCCGGTTTGAGCTAAAAATCCGATATGCAAACCAACGCATTGAGAATAGGCGTAGCGACCCCAGGCGGTGATATCGTAATACATGTAGTCGTTAAAAGTCCAATAAGGGAGATCATCGAAATAAATCCCTACCTGAGCTTGCCATTCCCAATTGCACAGCCTGGATGTGAAGGTCGAAAACAACAATCTAACGGTCTCGTAATTTTTCTGATTAAAAAAAGGGTTATCCCGATAATCCAGGTAAGTTTGAATGTAGGACAGACCAATTGCCGCCCCCTCTTTGTACTCTTCCTTGTAATAAAAAACAAAATTCAACTCAGCAATTGCTGTCCCGAAGGTAACATTTTTTCCGCAAGCGCATCTGTTAGTATCAGCCTCTGCTACATAATCTGCTAAAATGTCGAACTTAAAGGGATGTTTTTCATCCTTCAGTTGTTGAGCTTCTTCAGGAGGAATTTCAGAAGGACCAAGGTCTTGGGTCTCGACATCGGCCTTCAAGGCGCCCGATGCGATTATCATTAACCCTAAAATAGGGTAAAGTATTTTTTTCATAGATATCTCCATAAAGATTTACACAACAGAAATTATCATATTTACAGCAATCAGTGAGAATATGTCAATGGTTTTCAATTTTTTTTTAAATATTGCAAAATATTACTATATGGGATAGTTTGAGGTTATACACTCAGGGAGGAACTATGCCAAATACATTAAAAGATTCAGATGTGGAAAAGGGGTACCAGGCATCTTTGTCGTGGCTTGCATTGCTCGATAAAGAAAATTATAGCGAAAGCTGGGACCAATCCTCTTCTTTGATGAAATCGACGATTGAAAATCAGTCCTGGAATCAAATTTTACAACAAACACGCAAAAATCTTGGAAAAGTCATTTCTCGTACGATTGTCGATAAAAGAATCGCAAAAAACCCAAAAGATCTTCCCCCCGGCAATTATCTCGTCATGGTCTACAAGACCCAATTTAAAAACAAAGCTTCGGCTCTGGAATTGGTGACGTTATTTTTGGAAAACGACCAGTGGCGCACTGTGACATATCAGTCGAATTAATGGAATAATGATTGAGCTAATGCGCTTTTCTTAAGAAATTGCAGGACAGCTTCATTCGATTCAGCACTGGACCACCATCCAATTCCATGAATTCCTCCGGCATTTAAGGAGAGTTTGACAAGTTTTTTTGGATTATCCCTCATCGCATCGATAATAGCCATTGGATGATGCTCCGGAACTAAGTCGTCCCCTCCTTCCCCTTTCTCGTCCTGGACGTTAATATTCAAAAGTTTATGCCCATTATTACGCGAGATATCGGATGGCACATTATAGCCATGGAAAATAGCCCGCGCTAAACCACTTATAATAAAATTATCTTTAATCAATCTGCCAAGCCAGCGTAAAAATGAGATATCCACCTCTGACAAACCTTTTCCATATGTATTCATCCGTTTGACTGCAACATCATAAAAGTTCGCTGGAGTCTGATCCAGCATGATATTGATGTCAGGGTGCTTCCTACCAAGCCAGGCAGTAGGAGCGCCTCCAAAACATAAGCCTTTGGCAAGAATTTTCTCATCGGAAATCCCTTTACCTTTAAGATATTGGTAGGTTGCTTCTATTGAAGCATTGATATTTTCCCTGTCTGCTCTTCCCGTGCTCAATCCTTTAGAAGGGTTGTTGTAGACCATTACATCCACTCCTTCCATGATAAATGTCAAAATCTCATCATAATGTTGCTCATAGATTGCAGACTGATCCATCGTCAGCAATGCAGTTCCCCGTGTTTCTCCCTTTGAAGATGCACTCACCGGTATTTCATATAAAGGGTGTGCTGCATCAGTCAATTTTTCCTGATCTTTTCGCGGAAATAGAATAAAGGCATTTTCGGTTTCATGGACGCACCATTGCGTGTTGTCAATTCCCATCCCATTAAAAATCTCAACTGCCTCCTGGCACATAGAGGAACTTTTATCGAATTTAATGCCAGGAAATCCATTTTCATTTTGCATTTCTAATTCTTCCATTCCCTGAGGGAGTTCTTTTATCGTTGCATTTTCGGGTATTTCTAGTTCATCTTTATTTCCAAATTCCTGCTGGAATTTCTTCAAATTACTTTGATCGATCACATAATACTGCCCCGTCTTTTCGTCGGGAATAATTTTTACATTCCCTTCGGCTATTCCTTCGATTATTTTAGGATGTAATGGTAGTCCATTTTCGTCAAAGATTTCATCTTCCTCTATAGCAATTTTCACCAGCCTGCAAATGAATTTTCCCTCGATTTCAAGGCCGTAGTGTTTAATAGGGGGTCTCATTGGTTCTGTATCAAA
>JABDCW010000017.1:0-17541 GCA_013287905.1 Chlamydiota bacterium
TAAAAGCCTAAGGCAGCGCCTAGGTTTTATACGTAACCATCTCAGGCTCAATGCATAGATTATAAAAACCTAGAGCGATACCCTAGAGATTAGTTTAAATTAGGAGCATGATAATATGAGTATAGATAAAATCCTCACCAAAGGAAATCCCCATTGTTCATGGATGGAAAAAACAGCCGACGCCCTAAACAGCTTAGGCCGTGCGCTTTGGCTGGAGAGAGCAGTAACGCCAATTCAGGAACAGGAAAAGATTCGCTTTGTCTCAAAAGCAGCCCTTGCTCAAAGTCAATGGAAAGTGGTAGAAAATGTAAGTAACGAAGAGCACGGGCAACCAGCGCATTTACCAATAAAGAAAAAACCATCGCATCTGACGGGAAGTCAAAAAGCATTCAGGCATATGGTGGAAGTCACAGAGAGTATACACATGTTCGGTATGGTGATTGCAGCAGGTGAATTAGCGGCCCTTGCTGTCATTTCCGTCGTTGGACTACTGGGAATGTCAATAGGCGCTCCAATGAAAGCCTGTGTGCTCAAATTTAATAAGCGGGCCAAAGCTTTCAGCGATGCTGAAGATCAATTTGACAAAATCGAAAAACTGAACGAGAATATTCTCAGGAATGAAGAGAAAGAAAAGGCACGCGCGGCAACACGAGACGTTTTAGTCGCACAATTACGGGAAGCAGACACAGATAAAAGGATCACAATAAAAAATCGAACGGGACTGGAACAAAGATATACGGGAGAGGCATTACAAAAAATCCTTCCTGGAATAGCTAAACAAGCAGATGAATTGACCGGGGTCATCGCCACGTATCAAAAAAGAATCAAAGAACAAAAAGAACAGAAAGAGAGAATCCAAAAGGAGTTTAAAGAATCGATGGCAATTCTTAACCAGCAAAGCTCCGGCCAAAAAACATATGTTTAACATCTTACATCTGACCACCTTTCTTCACGCAGGGGCAGGAAATGTCATTACCACTCTTGCTGAAGCACAAGTGCATATGAAATTTCAAGTGATAGTGGCTGGCAATGACAAAGAGGAGCCGGGATTTGGATATAACCATTATCAAAGGCATATCGAGACCTTGACTACACTCGGCATCTCCTTCTACAGGACCGATTCGACGTTCAAAAGGGATTTGGGCTTAAACCTGCAAGCTGCCGCCTTTGTCCGGACACTGATCGACAAACATCAAATTACTCTCATTCATGCCCATGCAGCCATACCCGCATTGGTAGGTAGTTTGGCAAGGTCCGGCCAAAAACGATATATTCCCATTGTGCAAACCGCTCATGGTTGGGGACAAAACAAAACACCCGAACACGAATTCATGGATGTTGTCATTATGAATGGACTGGACCATATTGTTGCTGTTTCACAAGGGGAAAAAGATCTGTTAGCCGCAAAAGGTGTAAGAGCAGAGAATATCAGTGTCATTTATAACGGAGCAAGTGAGACTGTACAATCCAATTTTGACAATCCCTTGATCCGGGAAATCAAAGAGCTAAAAGAATCAGGTTTTTTTGTGATTGGATGTGTAGGCAGTATTTGCGAAAGAAAAAACCAGGCTCTGTTACTCAAAGCCTTTTCCCAACTGTCAGCAAGAAGAAAAACCGTACTGATCCTGATCGGGGAAGAAGAAGAGCCGCTGACCTCCCGGCTAAAACAAGAAGCCAAAGACCTGCACATCGCCCGTCTGGTCAAATTTTATGGGTATCAGCCCCATGCAGATATGTTGACAGGATTTTTTGATTGTTTTGTCCTGCCATCCAAAAGCGAAGGTTTGGGGATTTCCGCCATAGAAGCATTCAGAGCTCAAGTACCGGTGGTTTTAAGCAATATCCCCCCTTTTCAGGAGCTTGTCACGGACCAAAAAACCGGTTTCCTGTTTGAATCGGAAAATGCCGCATCTCTTCTGAAAGTCCTGGAAATGGTCATCGATCTGCCGGCGGAGCAAAGAAAGCACCTGACCCATCAGGCTTATCAACTGTTCTTAAGCACATTTACTACCGATGCCATGATAAAAAATTATATGGCCGTTTATAACAAATTACCGCTGTGCAGGCAATTTTAAAAAAATATTTAACGCAAAGGCGCAAAGACGCAAAGAGTACATGTTTAAAGCTCATTCATTTTTATCGGTTTGCCGATAAAAATGAGACGCTTGGACTGTTACTTGAAAGGCGAGCTAATGGCATTAAAGCATTCTAGAATCGCCTTTCAAGTAACAGTCCACTTGATTTCTTTGCGCTTCCTCTGCGTTCCCTGCGGCTCTGCGGTAAATTTGTTTGATTTACGGGTTCAAGGTTCAGACTGAGCGTGGGATGAACGGAAAAACTCGCATATTGCGTTAAATTTTTTTTAAAAACATGTCGCGGCGAAATAATAAGAATGCACAACAGGCCAGTATGACAATAAATACTCCATACGGGACTGTCGACTCTGTGGAAAAAAGCATTAATAGCGACCCCACCAATGCAGACAATCCAAATTCAATGGCACCAAAAGCTGCCGCCGCCGTTCCGGCAATACGTCCAAATGGTTCCAAAGCCTTTGCCGCACAGCCTCCAATCACGAACATAGCTCCCGTACAGGCAACGGCCATGGGAATTAAAAAACCTTGAAGAGTGACCGCCACCATATACCAACCCAACATGGAAAGTCCGCCAATGAACATGAACATCATTCCAATCGCGAGCGTAGTGTTGATCCCCAATTTTTCAATGACCTTGCCGGCGGCAAAACCGCCAAGCCCGATGACAGCGCCAAATACGGAAAAATAGTAACCGAACTGCTCGGTTGGTACGCCATGCAAATTAATGATGATGAAGGGAGACAGAGAAAAGAAACAAAAAAATACCGACTCTCCGCACCCGGAAATTAATGAATAAGTGAGAAACTGCCTGTTTTGCACAATTGTCAGGTATCGCTTAAATACAGAACCATTGATCTTCACTCTCTTGTCCGGGGGAAGAGTTTCTTTAATAAAATATTTAGTGATCCCTATGGAGATAATGCCAATGAGTACAAGAAAGACAAAAATACTTTGCCAACCGGCACATACAGCTAAATGCCCTCCAATGATGGGCGCAAAAGTTGGAGAAATGCCAATAGCTCCGTTGAGATAACTGAACATTTTTCCGCTTTCCTCTTCCGAATATAAATCGCGGACCAGGGCAAATGATGTCACAAGCATTCCGCAAGCGCCTACCGAAGTTAGGATGCGCGCGAGGATCAGCCAGAAGATGTGAGGGCAAAATACACTCCATCCGGCTCCTGCGGCGTAACATATTGAGGAAAAATAAAAAATATTTTTTCTACCGAACTGATCCGATAACGGTCCCAGAAATAACTGCCCGGCTCCAGTCACAAACAGGAACAAACTTAAAGTAAGATGGATCATTGACGGGGATGTGTCGAATATCTGGGCCATCTGCGGAATGACAGGGATATAAATATCGAGTCCCAATGCAAAGCTAAAGACAAATGGCAATAAGATCAGTACGAGCTGATACGGCTTATAGTTCTTCACAACTGTACATTACCTTCCGGCTGGAGTTCGCTTAAGTTAACCAGCCCCCATTTATTGATCATAGCCTCATATTCGCCATTTTTCTTGAGCTCTTCTAAAGCTTTATTAAATGTTTCTATGAACATTTCATTGGGTTTGTTATTCAAAGCTATCAGCCTTAAACCCTCACTGGTAAAAGGCTCTGTCACAGTCTTGACCTTATCTTTATATAACCCGTTTTCCAGTACATACACCCGTATTGCTTCCATAATCACCCCATCGATCTGTCCTTTAACCATTGCCTCAAATGCCTGAAGGGGGGTGCTATAGTTAATGACAGTCAAATGATGGTCATTGATGAAGGCTTGAATGGGAATATTGTAGTTGTATAACGTATTCCAGTTCAAGCCGATTGTCTTCCCGTCGAGATCTTTAAATGAATGGAAATTTTCATTGACCGACATGGCCACAACGGGACCTGTTTGCAATAAAATATCTGAAAAAATCATGGTTTGCTTACTAAATGCTGTGGGAGTCATCACTTCGATGATCGCATCGCAGTTTTCATAGATTAAATTATCAAGTAAGTCGCTTGGACTGCTCTCCAGCCATTGAAAATGAAATCTGGTCTTTTGAGAGATCGTGGCCATCAATTCATTGGTAAAAGCGACGATATTCCTTTCTTTTCCAAACGCTTGGAGGGTATGCAAGGTGCTATCGCGTCCAATGACAAATGAGGTTTTATGCACCTCCCCTCCCCTGCCGCATGAGCGAAAGAAAAGCACAATGGCAATGAGTCCCAAAACCACAATAAGTGATGAATAGACTTTTTTATTCGAAAGAAATTTTAACGACTTGGGTAAATCCGGCATTGATCGCTCAATCTATATTCGTTTTCGATACGTCTAAGAATATCCGGATCTGCATCGCAAGGTTCGATACCCCAAATATTCTTGCAATAGTTTTCAACGGAAACATCGATAGAGAATTTTGACATCCCTGCAATATTATGAATCGCATATTCGGCCCACAAATTTGGTTTTTGATATAAACTCTCTACCTTTAATTGCGTTTGATAATAACTCTCTAAATCCTTTAATGTAAAGTAGCGATCGGGAATATCTCCGTAATGGCTCTCGAGCAGTTTGTGATAAAGGTCGTTAAAGGCGAAATGTTCTTCATCATTTATGGCAAATGTCCGATTTTTTAGACTATCGACAGCCATTTTAATTTTTGGATTATGGTGATACACATCGACAGGGTTGTATGACTTTAGCGCCTTCATCCTGTTAATTTCATCTGAAGAACAACCAAAGGAAAATGGCCACCACTTATCGGTGATCGCTTCGCGCATTTCGATATTGGCCCCATCGTCTGTTCCGATCGTCAGTGCGCCGTTCATGGCAAATTTCATATTCCCTGTGCCCGATGCTTCTGTACCTGCCGTGGAAATTTGCTCCGAAAGATCTGCAGCGGGAATAATGACTTCGGCACGAGAAACATTGTAATTCTCTATATAGATAACTTTCAGCATGTTGTGAATATTCGCGTCCTTATTCACCACTCTTGCAACACAAGAGATCAACCGGATAATATCTTTTGCCATTTCGTAGCTTGCTGCTGCCTTCCCGCCAAAAATACATGTTCTTTTAATGCGCGTGTGCTGAGGATTGGCCAGCATATCCTGATAAATCATGATGACATGCAAAATATTCATCAGCTGTCTTTTGTACTCATGGATCCTTTTGACTTGCACATCAAAAAGCGACAGGTGATCGATAATGGGAGGAAGACTTGTTATTTCCCCTTTTGCATTGCGTAATTTGTTGTGCTGGTTGATAAATTCGACTAAAGCGAGCTTGTTTTTCTTTTTAATAGAGATAAATTCTTCCTGAGAACTGGTATCTGAAGCAAAATTTCTCAATTTGCTAATTTCAGAAAAATCTGTAATCCATTTGTTTCCAATCCGTTTTGTAATAAACTTTGCAAGTTCCGGATTGCTGTGCAACAGCCACCTGCGCTGTGTAACGCCATTTGTCACATTGGAAAACCGGTGAGGGAACATTTCATAAAAATCTTTGAACACGTGATTCTTTAGTATTTCCGTATGAAGGGCGGCAACACCATTGACCGAATGGGACCCGATAATCGCCAAATTTGCCATGCGCACTTTGCCATTTTCGAGGATAGACATGCGCCTGATCTTGTCTTCGTCATCAGGGTACTTGGCCCTGATCACACTGCAAAAATCATGATTTAAATGTTCGATCACCTTGTACTGCCGCGGCAGCAAGTAATACATGAGCGATTGGTCCCACTCTTCAAGAGCTTCGCTCAGGATCGTATGGTTGGTATAGCCGGTACACTCCATCGTGATGTCGACAGCCATTTTCCAGGGAATATCGTAGGTTTTTGTGAGCACGCGGATCAGCTCGGCGATGATAAGGGCCGGATGGGTGTCATTGATCTGGATGCGCACCTTGTCGGAAAACGCACGGAAATTCTGATGATTGGACAAATAATGCCTGATGATATCCTGCAGGGAAGCCGAAACCAGCAGGAACTCTTGTTTTAACCTGACCCGTTTGCCAATATCGTGATAGTCGCTTGGATAAAGGACATCGGTCAATGCCGTGTTTTCAGCAGCTTCATCCAATTTTCCGGCGTTATAGCGCTGCAAAAGGAAGTTTAAAGGAGTTTCCTTCGTCGTCCACAGCCTTAAGGTCACTACCGAAAACTGATTCTTATCGCTATATCCGATGATGGGAATATCATAAGGCAGCGCCCAGACTTCCTCGTAATTATTAAGTGTATAGATGGGATCTTTGTGGATATTTGTCGACGCGGATATTTTACCTGAATACTTTACGACAACTTTGCGAAGGTCCCTGCGAAATTCCCATGGATTTTCTTTCACCAGCCATCCGTCCGGTGTTTCAACCTGGAGACCATCCCAAAGTTGCTGTTCGAAAATTCCATATTGATAGCGTAAACCATACGCCTGAGCAGGGTAATGCTGCGTCGCAAGCGAATCGAGAATGCAGGAGGCAAGCCTGCCAAGGCCGCCATTCCCTAAGCCGGGATCCGATTCGCGGGTGATGATTTCCGAAAAGTTCCTGTTCATTTTATGCAAAACGCGTTTGATGATCTCATCTGCGCTAATATTTGTGATGTTATTGCTTAAAATCCTTCCCGGGAGATACTCCATCGATAGATAATACAAGGTACGAACATCTCTGTTAACCTGCGTACGGGCAGTAGCCAGCCAGTTAATCATGATCTCTTCGCGAAGCGTCTGACAAAGCGCATGATAGAATTCATCGGAATTGGCTTCATCGGAAACACGTCCCATATTTGTGATCAGGTAGTGTTTTGTCTTTGCGATCAGCATGTCTGCCTGATAGTCAAGATCAATATCCATAAGTTTCCTCTTAATAAAAAGTTCGACCTTAACCAAAAGTATACAAAATTTTTTATTTAAAGAGAAAGATGAATAGAAGAAGCCTACTGCTGAATGACGGGAAGCGGTTCACCCAATACCTGTCCCATCAGATTTGCAATATCGAAGAACTTTGTTATGGGATGAGTTCCAGCGCCGCCGCAAAAATGAACGAAATGGTAATCTACATAAAATTCCATGCCATTTGGCCAATTTACTGAAGAATAAGCCAAAGCTTTAAGTCCGAATTTTGAAAAAGTTTTCATATTATAGGGGAAAAAGTCTGCGCTTAAGCGACGGGGATAGAGACGATACTTTACCTCCGGATTATTTTTCAGATACTGATAGGAGTGAGAACCTGAGTCGCACACAATGCCATCGATCAGATCTGCATGAAATTTCAAATCATGTAAATTAGGCAGCCGTGCCGGATCAAACGCAATAAATGGCACCCATAAATAATGTTTATCCCTAAACTCGCTGTCCATGCCGGCAATTGGCACTTCAGTTAATAGAGCCCGAATACTGAGCGGTTGAATCATAAAGACATCCCCATCCATAATGACCACAATATCATCGTGATCATATCCAAAATGATCCAGCGCGTATTGAATAAGGTGGCAATGACGAATAGAAGCATTCTCATATATTTTCTGAATATCGGGATATCCCGCTTTCAGGGGAAAGCAAAAAAAAGCGTTTCCTCCCGGGATGCTCAATGCTTCCTGAACCAGTTTATTTAACGGATCGTTTGCATGCCACGATTGGTCGTAACATACATTCCTCGCACCATATTTTTCACAAACTGCTTTTATGGCATTTTGTTCTTCCTTATTGACTCCATCATTCATGACGATGAGTTCATACTCATCTAATAGGAATTTATTCAGTGCTTTACACTGATATTCTAAAAATTCAGAGTGATTGCAGTGAAAGGTAAAAATCCGGATTGTCGCGCTGAGACTTTGAGAAAAAAGAAAAACAAACATCACGAGAAATTTAATCACGATGAATTTCCTTCTACATGCGTTTAAGTATTGTTAAGCCGTAATTATTATAATACCTTTCAAAAAGGATCCATTCAGGATGTCCGGCGAGGAAATCGACGATGGCCGGCCAAAGCCCCCGTTTTGTCCGGTCGTACGCGGCAGGATATTCACTGTAATCGCCTTCATAGCCGGGCCCGTCGATCGTTTCATTAGAAAAAGTGGTGTCGTGAATCGCAATATATTTGTTGATTTTAGAAGAGAACGTTTCGAGTTCATAGGTAAGGTGGCAGTATGTGTGTAAAGAATCGATAAACAACATATCTGCCGGATTTATATCGATATCCATATCATTTGCAAGGGTAAAGATAAAATGAATGCCATTGGCTTTAGCCAGCCTGCTGGCAGACGCAAGCGTTTCGATGGGAGGCAGCTCAATATCCACCCCTACATAGGAGGGATTATCCAAAGCGCTCTCAGACAGTCCTTTGAGAATTCCCCAAGTCGATACCATCGACCTGACTCCAAGTTCAATAACGGAAGAGCACTCTTTGGCATATCGGCGCAAAGTGGGGACGTGCTCATTGATATCAGAGCTGTTTTGGGATGCGAAGTCATATTTTTGCTGCAATTCAATGTTTTCATTATTACCTGCTTGTAGACGAAGAGAACAGGCAAATAAAAACATGATGAAAAAAGAGAGGGTGGTAAGCGTGATTTTAAGTTTCATTGAAGCTCCTTCTCACCAGATTTAAAGAATATAGCCCTTACCCGATGTGCGAGTTTTTCTAAAAAAATTAAACACAGAGGCACAGAGACAAGAGAGAAAACTTTCTTTTTTGCTGAAAGCAAAGAAGAAAAGCGCTTATTTTTTTCGCATCGCAAAAAATAGTTTCTTAAAGACAGGACACCTTGCTAATTTTTTATCTCTGTGCCTCTGTGCCTCTGTGTTTAAATTATTTTTAACCACTTTGAAAAAATCATAAGCCATTAAAAAATCGCCCATCGCATAGCCATTGCATCGAATAAAACGCTAAAGATATTTCCTTAAGGCCACAACAGCCATCACTTTGAGGATTTCCCCCGGAACGAAAGGAAAAATGCCCGCGATCAATGCCGGTTTAAAGCCGATAAAAACCCCAAGCCACGCAGATCCTATTGCAAGCTGCGCAAAACAAGCCAACAATAGAGAAAAGAACATGACTGTGGAGTTGCGATGAAGACCTTTTTCTGCGATCAGCCCAACGAGGTACGCCTGGACCATCATTCCGATCAGGTAGCCTGCAGGAGGAGTGATCAGCCACAGCATATCGGAGCGCCCCCCTGCAAGGACAGGCAATCCGAATAATGCAGCTGTGCAATACAGCGCAACGCTAGCTGTCCCCTGTTTGCTTCCCATCTGGCAGCCCAACAGCATAACCATTAACGTTTGTAATGTAAGAGGGATTGGAGTAAATGGCAAAGGAATTTTAATCTGCGCACACAAGGCTAACAAAAAAGCCCCTGTCGCGATTTGCACGATGCTCCAAACTGCCTGGAGACGATTTTGACCGATATTTGCCAGAATTGCACTCATGCCGATTCTCCTTCTTCCGTTTTCGTTTCCTTATTTTTTATTTGAGTAAATGCACGGTTGGCTTGCATAGCCTCCCCAAATGTCTTCTCCATTAAATCGGGACCTGCCGGTGCATTAAGCCATTTGGCCGTCAATTTTCCTTTGGGTTTAGGTTTGTCCTTATCTATACAGCATGCTTTGTATTTCTTACCAGATCCACAAGGACAGGGATCGTTTCTTCCGGCCTTTTGTTTCATAACTCCTCACTTCTACATTTGGCGAAAACATACCATGTATTTAAAATAAAAGTCAACTGTGCTTTGGAGATGGCAGGTGACCGGACATTAAAACAAATATTTTAAACACAGAGGCACGGAGAACACAGAGGGGGATTATACACATTTTTTTTCGTGGATGCGAAAAAAAACAGGCTATTTCTATTTTGTCATCGGCAAAAAAGAAATTCTCTGTGCCCTCCGTATCTCTGTGTTTCAATAATCCTGATCTCGATCTTGATCATGATCTTATACCGAACGTGATTCAAAAATTGGTTTTTGACGGCGTCGGCTTTGCATCAAAATTTTTGTCTTCACTCGTGCCTTGCCATAGGCAATGGTCACTCGCTCCAGACGAAAAATTTTGAGCAGCCTTCTTGTCAAAATCCCAACTTTTGAACCACCTTCGGTATAATCTTGCTTTTCTTCAATAATATTGATAATTTTATCTATATCAGGCATAATTACAATTAAAAAGTTAATGTTATATTTTTATTAATAATCAATTTTTAAAAAATAAATTATGGAAAACATCAAGCACGCAATCAGCCATACCAAAGACATCGATCAACTGATCGGCATCATGGAGGGGCTTGACCAGGACAGCATTGCCATCAAATGGTATGGGTCGCGAAGGTTGAAACACAAAGGTTTTGAAGGGTCGGTTGCGATTAACGATCTTTGGCTGCAGGTCATCAAAATGAAGCCGCAAGCCGGCAATTTGCAAAAGGCTGCTGCCATCATTAAAAAATTGGATAGTGAGGCCACGCAAAAACTAAAATCCAAGTGGCTTGCACGCAAACTCCATTTTCTTCCCCATCTCATCGGTTTGCTCTTTTACAGACTGAAGAAACTCAATTTTACATTAATTAAATCGCTGGAACCGGCAAATAAAGAAAAAGAACCCCCGGTAAATGATCCCTCGAAGGGTCAGAAAAACAAGATCAGTGTACGCAAAAGCCTGTTACCGTCCTGTTTCGACGAACATCTGTTTTTCCAGATCCATGCCGGACGGTTTGGCGAACTTCCTCGTCAAAAGCCGGTAGTCCGAGGAGATCCCGCCCTTAACTTTGTGCATGCTTTTTTGGCCGAAAAGAACAAAACGACAAAAGATCCACAGATCACTACATTGATCGGCAAGTTAGAGAAAGCTAAGGCATTATCTGAGACCATTAAAACCGGAAATTTTGAAGAAATGCTTCTAAAAGACATAAAAGAAGCATTCGAGACAAAAGCCCCCTTGCTCATCCCGGGAGGTTGGGCAGAAGGGTATGCCATGTACTATGAGGTCATCCCCACTTCAAAAACCGAAGCGACTTTTCGTTATTACGATATCCCAAGCACCCCTCAAGGTCATGCCGATGGGTTTACTGCGACAAAGCACAAAGTGGCGCCCTATCTCGATTTAGCCGGAGTTACTTTGGAAAAGCTTTCCAGTCCAGAATTTAGGAAAGCCGTTAAAGAGATGTTGACCTATAAAGAATATCTCCCAAGGCAAAATCAGAATGAAAAAGGACGTGGAGTCATCTCGGCTCCTGCACGTGAAGAAACCAATTATACGGCCAATGATGTATATGAAGGCTTAAAAAAGTTATTGGAGCCAAAATTAAACGCCAGCTCTACGGACGCTCAGACCACCAGGCTTATGTCCCCCCCGGAGCTCAATGTCTCCCCCTTTCGCTCGTTGATGGCGGTGCTCGCCACCGAATTGCCCCGTCAACAATACAAACAACTGAAAACCGAATTAAAAATTGAAAGCCTTCTCATGTGCCAGGAACATCTGGCCAATCAGGAAACTCCCGAAACGCGGCAACTGCGTGTGCTAGAAAAAAGCGTGGTGAAAGTCAGCCGTTCCATAGAAAAGCTGACCAAATTGAGCATTTTGGACCAGGCAACGGCAAAAGCCGCCCTGGAAATATTAAAACCGGTCTCCGAGTGGACTTTAGCCAGCGCAAAACCGCCTGCTGCACTTCCCGACCCCTCATCTCTGAAAAAAACCGATATCACCTCGTTCCAGCCTTTAAGCTCCCCGCCACATCTGAAACAGGAGCTCGACAGCCTGAAAAACCAGTCGGCAAAAGAACCATCAAATCCCGCCCTGGCGTCAAAAATTAAAGAATTTTCCTTAAAAATCAAACAAGGGGATATTACCTGCTTTCCCGAAATAGAGGCTCTATGCAGGCAGGCATGGGATGAAAAAGACTACTTAAGCTTACAAGTAGGCCTGCAGCAATTGTTCTTTGCTCTACCCTCCGATTATCCGTTTTGGACAAAAGCCTTTAATACTCCGGAAAAAGCCAAACAAGGGATCGTGCACTTAGGGACCCTTGGCGACTATTATTTTAAAACCTGTTTTATGACCTTGCCGGCTCAGACGGTCAACCCTGAAAAACAGGTGGTTTTACTGATTATCCAATCGCTGCAACAGCATTTTGTAAAAAGTTTGTCCCCTGGGAGTGAATATTATCCTTATCTTCATTTTGACAGAGGTACTTCTATTCCGGATAAAGATACGCAAGAGAAGCTGGACGAATATAGCAGATTTAAATTTCAGGAATACCGTCGCGAAGAAAGCTTTTTTGAAAAGATTTTCTTTCATGGGGGAAGCGGGACAGGGACATCCCTTTTTTATTATAATAACGAAAGGAAGGGGTATTCCATACAAGCTTTTCAAAAGTTATGCGGCCCGGAATTTGACAAAGAATGCCACGAGGCATTCAAAAAATGGAACGCGGGAAAACAAGAGACATATCTTAGCTATCTGCAATTTTATGCAAGCGAAGCGCCTCCCTCATGGATCAAATCTCTTCGCGATATAGGAATGAGAGCGGATGCGTTGAAAAATATCCCCCTTAATGTCACCGCCGATCCTGCAAAACCATTCAAGCTAATCTATGAAACAAGAATTCATATGGACGCCCACATCCTGAGCTATAAACTGGACGGGATCAAAACCCCTCTTCGCCATTCAGATTATTCCCATCACGCTGAAGAATACACCCCGGAAGAGGACCGTCATCTTTTGCTGTCCCGCCCATTTGTCTCAAAAAAATTGCAATCGTTATATAAACATTGGGTAAACATCAGCCAGGTATTAAAAATCACGGAAAAAGATTGGCTGACGCAAGACCCCAAAGATTTCCGCATCGACATGCTTCAGGAAGAATATCAGGAGCTTATGCAATTGTTTGGCAATGGCGGCAAGGTGAATCTCATCGCCATTGTCGATTATTTCACAAAACATCCGGAAAAATTTAAAGATCCCGATTTTCAAACGATATTCCAAAAACAACTCTTTAGGCCTGGTATAGGTGAGAATTTAGCGGACGTCTTAAAACGCCTGCCCGATACCTGGAAAACAAAAATACCTCAACAAATCGCAACTCTTCTGACCAAAAATTATCAGCAGATGAGCCTGGCCAATGAAATTCAGCCGGCGGTCTTTCTCCTGCAGATGATGCGCTATCTCAATAAATTCATGCCCGGTCAAAAGCTCTTACAGCCCGATGTGGAATTACAAAAGCTACTCTTGCGCGAGGGGCTTGACAACGATGAAAAAAGCGCGATCTATGCTGAACTTTGTTCAAGTGCCAGTGAAAAAGGAATAGGAAATGAGGCTCAAGGTAAAAATTATTTACAGGCACTATTGTTCCTCGAAAGAAATCCGGTACCGGAACAATGGAGAGACCCTTATGTAGAAGAAAGCGTTCGCAAATCCCCCCGCCTGCTCTTTACTCAGCTTGAACCCTACATTTCCAAGTTATCCAGTGATTCCATTAACGAATTTGTCCGCACACTCTATCCAGACGCAACCGATCGTAAATGGGAATTGAACGAGACAGGCCCTGCCCCCTATTTCACATCGGGAACTTCCCAATATTTTCCTTTACAGGGCGTACTCTTCTTAGAAGGGCAGAAGACCTTAAGCCGACCCTTGCCAAAAGCCATCCTCGATTCTCCCGGATTTGCGGAGGCTCTTCCCTCATGTAAGACAGGAAAGCAAGTAGCCCCCTTTATCTACTCTGCCGATCTTGCAGGAAAAGAAGTCCTCATCAAATATAGTGCTGACAGCCAAAAAATCGTCATTGAACAAAATATCGACGGGAAGTGGGCAACGCTCGTGCATAAAAATAAGCTTCTCATCCCCACTCCCATGTTTGAGATTATTTCTCTTCTCAAAAGCAAGGCATTGGCAGGCAATTTCACTGCCTGGGAAATCCCTGAACTCCAATTGCTGTATCTGACCAATCCGAAAACGGGCGAAATCCTCTATAAATGCCAAAATAAAGAAGGAAGATTGACAATCACCCGGCTTGCCGACAATGCAGTGATGAGCAACCCTTCAGAGCTTATGCAGGGAATCGAAATACCAGATTATATTCACGAATGGTATGAAGGAGAGACACTAAAAGAGATTGAACTGCCCCGCTTCAAGTTGACCTTTACAAAAGATCCAGATAGAGACAATCGCTTCTATTGCCAGCAATACCCGGGATTTTATTTAAATACAAAAGAGCAGCTCCCTAAATTAAAAGTCGGAGCATATTCAAAATATCTTATCATTGAAAACGGCGTAGAAAAGAAAGCTATTTTCCCCAAATATAAATTTACTTCTGCAGGCTTTGGTCTGGATCCAATGGTCCCTGTTTTTGGGGTTGACAATTCCGTTTCCACTTTCGACCATTTTGTTTACGATATCACTAAGGATGGGTTGTTAAGGGCAAGCACCCTTGAAGAAAATTTGTATGCGGCGGAAGTATTTATTTTAACACAAAGTTACCAGCAAGCTGCGAATTATTTGCGAAAATTTGCCTTTAAGTTACGGCCTTATTCTCAAAAGGAAGCGGATCTTCTTGAACATATTTCGCACATGCATCATACCAACAAAGATCAGGACCCTAACGCTAAGGCATTGCGGACCTATGCCTCTTATTTGCTTTTAAAAAATGGCAAGCGGTCAACAAGTCATCTAAACTTAGGCGCAGAGAATTTGCGCTATTACCTGAGCAATTTGCAGCATGTCACAGCACTTAAACTATCTAAAGAAGAAGAAATTTTTCTCCTGAAAACTTTGCTGGACAATGCCTTTGATCCCGTTTTCTACTTAAGGCTAAAAACTTTGGATCCTTCTGCATTAGCCCTGAAAAAACCGCCGGAATTAACTCCTCCCCTTCCGCCAAAAAAACCGGTCGAATTTAAATTCCCATCTGCAGATCTCCTTCAACGTATTGCCCATTTACATTCAACGCTACCGCCGGTTACTTTTGATCAAACGCTTTTTACCAGGCTGGAGATAGAACTGCAAAATAACTTCTTTGCTTACTATGAACTTGCAAGAAATGGCACCGAAAAAGACCGGCAGTGGTTGTCTAAAGCCTGCCTTTTTAACCGCTTTGCCAAAAAAAATGAACTTTGCCATCTACTGGAAGTCGTTTTAAAATACCATAAAAGCTTTCCGGCTTTTAAACCCGGTTTGCAAAATTCCAATGACTATTCCTGGTTTAAAGGCATTGTCGAAAAAGCAGAAGAACTGTACGCCAAAAGCTCCAATGTATTTGCTGAAGAATCGCCTAAAGAGAAAATGATCAATTTAATTGAGGAAGGAATTGCAAAAGAAACTCTAGCTCCTAAATCAGAAAAAGTCAATTTTACATTAGAAACTGCCCAATCATGGGGAGAACTTGGGAATGGCCTGTTAACGGAAACCCCTTCTGTCTACAATAAAAAAACAGCTGCTGAGATCAATGCTCTTTTCAAAACGTGGCAGCCGCAAAGTCCAGCCATGAGTAACGAAATGCAACATTTAACTCACGACCTGGAAAGTTTAGAGGCCCTTCCCCTTCCTCCCGCTTATCGCTTAAAAGACTCATCGATTACAGACATAGAGTCGCTTTTGACTAAAGAACAAAACCAAACCACACTCGCCGACCTGGAAAAGAAAATCGTTCAGTCAGCCAATAAACAACCAACAAATGAAGAAGAGCTATTGCTGCATGAGCTGCAGCTCCTGTCCGGTGCGAAGAAGCCATTAACCCTCGAAGAACTTCTTATCCAATTTGGTAAGCAGGATACGCCCTATTTGCAACAACGGAACAAGGCGTTGACGAACGAAGATATTGCGGCGCTCTATGGAAAAATCGGCAATTACTTATCTCAAGCAACCCATGAACAACAAAGGGTGCGTTGCCTGAATATCGTAAAACAGATCAAAGCAAGCGTGAAGGGATCTTTGGAAGAGACGGAACTTGTCCAACAATTGGGCGAGTCCCTTTATGCAGAAAGGTGTTACGATCCAAAGGTAAATCCTGCCTACCTCGTGTTTGAATACTATTTAAATATTAAAATCAGGGAAAGGCAGAAAAACAAATTTACAAATCTCGAACCAGACACAGTCATTCAAATGTTGATGGGAGAAGGGAAGACGACTGTGTTGTTTCAGTTGCTTGGCGAACTTCGCGCAGATGGCAAGCATGTGTCGCTTCTCGTTCTTCCCGAACCCCTTTTCACAAGCGTCGGATCCTATTCGCAAAAAGTGCATGCAGAAGCTTTTGGCAAACAGCTGCGCACCCTTTATTTTGACCGCAATTCCGCATTTACTTCGCACACCCTTGAGGTCATACTCGATAACCTGAGGGGCGCGATCAATGACAGGGAATGTCTGATCACAACCAGCAAAAGCATTTCCTGTTTAATTTTAAAATATGTCGAACAGTGTATTTTACAAAATCCTGAAAAGGAACGTGGCAAAGAAATCCGGCAGATGGATGAGATTATGACGTTGCTTGGAAAATTAGGCTACCCCCTGATCGATGAGATCGACACGATTTTGCGGGTCATGCATGAAATTTCCTTCAGCACAGGAGACTTAGTCCCTGTGGCTGAAATTGAGTCTGCTACTATCGCAGAACTGTATGACATCCTCTACAACGACCCCGAAATCAAAAAGTTAAACAGCATCGAGAGCAATCCCGATTCTTCGGCAACCGCCCCCTCTCTTACACAAGATTCCTATCACAAAAATGTCAAAGAGAAACTGGCAAACCGTTTTATCGGCAGACTCTTTACAATGAAATTCGAATCAAAGGAACTGCAGAAAAAGGTGCAGGATTTTGGTGCATCGTTACAATCAAAAGAGAGGAAAAAGGAAAAAGAGCTGCTCTTTGCCTACCTGGTCCAGAACAAAGAGTTGATGGCAGAGACCGGAAAATTTTATGATGCATTAGATCCCGACATTCAGGATATCGTTGCCTTGGCAAGCGAAGAAATTTGCCGTTTTCTTCCCTACACATTAGTGATGAACTGCGACGAAAATTATGGGGATGGAGGAGAGATGTTTGCCTCCCCATTCGAAGCTGCCGACACCCCGAGTATCGGTTCCGAATTTAAAAATTCCCATATTTTGATGAATACCACATTCCAAATGTATGTCAAAAATGGAATACCGGAAAAGGCAATTATTAGAGTCCTTGATCAGCTTCAGCAACAAGCCTTGCGGGAAATACAGGATGACCCTGCATTAGATATCACCAACACAAACGCCTGGAAGGCATTCAATAAAATTAAAGGGGATCTTGACTTCCCGTTGTTAAAATACAATCAGGTCCAGTTAAAAGCCCTCGAAACTGCCATTAACAAAGATAGCGCCTCCAAGATCCGCTTTGTCATCAATGCTTTTCTGCCGCATCTTAAACGCTATGACGGTTCCTTAACCTTAAATCCGCAAAATTTGATCGCCTTCTTCGATCAGGGGGTAGCCTAATTTTCCAAGCAACGT
>JABDCW010000017.1:17551-36464 GCA_013287905.1 Chlamydiota bacterium
TTCGATCAGTCTTCCGGCTTTTCAGGAACGATCGCAAATGCCTTGACAATGCATCATAAACTACATATTAAGCCGGAAGCCGGAACCGATGCAAAAACATTGAAAGTTCTGTTTGAAAAAAGCAGAAAAGAGGTAAGCATCGTCGATGACAGCTCTATTGCTACGATCTTCGAAAAAACAGGCACTGATTTTGATGCTTTTATCGATATGGGCGGATATTGCAAAGGCAAAGATCTGTCTCCCGCCAACGTCGCCAGCTTTTTGACAAATAAATCGGGGGAAAAAGTCGTTATCTATGACAAGCAGGGGGTCAAACAGGAGATTACCCAAAAAGGGACATCTCCATTTAATGATAAATTAACGCCCGGCCAGAAAACCATTTTTGACCAAAGCCGGTCGACCGGAGGAGACATCAAGCAAAAAACCACTGCTGTAGGCATCGTGACGATAGGAAAAAACCTGACGACAAGGGATCTATTCCAGGCAGCGAGAAGAATGCGGGAGCTCGATAAGGGGCAGACAGTCAAGTTTTGCATCTCTGAAGAAGTGGCCTTCATCATCCGGGAAATATGCAAAAAAGAGAAGGATGCCCCTATTGATTTTGATGACATCCTCTATTTTGCAGTTTTCAACCAGTCCAAACGATTAGCCTTAGATTATTTTAAAGCATTCAGGCAGCAGTTATGGAACATTCCCCAAATGATGCTCCTCAAAGCTACCAGGGATCAGTCCATCTCTGAAGAAGACCGCAAAGCTGCGCAAAAACTGCTGAAAGAGGCATGGATCCTGCCAACGAATCAAGCCCCAAGAGCATTGTACGGCAAACAATCCAAAGAAATGGATTCAGCAGAAGCGATCAAACAGGAGAAGAAAAGAAGCATGGACTTTATCGGAAAATGCTTTGCGTTGGTCCCTTCCCTTAAGACAAGTGAAATGAATATGGACAATTGTACTAAGGAAGCCACCCTTATCGAAAACAGATTTGCCAAGCTCGTTCCTGCAAAAATAAAACTTAAAGAATTGGACGATAACCAAACCTCCGAAACCGAAACGGAAACCGAAACAGAGCAGGAGACTGAAATGGAGACTGAAGTGCATGTAATGACAAGCAAAGAAAAGCTTGAACTACAAAAAATTAAAGAATTGACTGAAATTACCACTTTGAGTGAAACGGCCATCAAGGGAAACTACATGCCGCTTACTCTCTTTTTTAATTCTAAACCGGAACTAAAAGCCTATGCCAAAGCTTTTGCCGGGATTCACATGACCATCAATGTCCCTCAATATTCGACAAAAAACCCCTCTCCCGATCACTTAAAACTTTTTGGACTAAGCCGAACCCCTCTGAATCACTTCGCCATACGGGAAGACGGTTCCTTAATTTTATTATGCAGGGACGATGCCGAAGGGGATTATGACACGGCAAAGATGACTATGGACAATGTTACCTTATGCGATGTGGACTCATATGATCAATTTGATAATAAAACCAGGAAAAAGATCTTTGAAGATGTCGTCAAAATCAAGTTCTTAAACGGAGAGAACAAATTTAATAAAAAAGAAAGAGAGTTTTTAAAAACCTGGATTAAAGAGGAAGGTCCCGAAAAGATGCGCACATTTTATCTCAAACATATACTCTCCGGCCGCCCCTTGCAAAAAACTGCATACAACATGAAAAGCAACCTCAAAAAACTCTTTAAAGAATTGATTGTGTAATAAGAACCTATTTGCCTTTTAAATATTAAGTAATCTATGATTCTTTGAATTACTAAAGGGATATCATGGTTACAGTCAGTCCAATAGAAATCTCACAACCCGTTCCATTGCCTATTGAAAATAAATCTGTTTCGACAATGAAACAAATTCCTGTTCCTGTAGCTCCTCCCAAGGCTACGGATAAAGACTTGAACAAATGGAAGGCGGCAGGGTTTCCTGAAAAGATTTTTCATCAGTATCCAGATTTTGTCGACTTCATTTTTAAAAATAATCTGCATCACATGATTACCTATTATCAAAAGAATGATAAAAAGGAAAATCACAATATCATTTTCCCGCAAAACCCTCAATTGCTATTTAGAGGAGTCTATACAGATTGGCAGATCATACGCGAAACAGTAAAAAAAGAGCTCCAAGTAGACTCCCAGGGCCGCATCATTAAGGGCTTAACTGAAGATGGCGCTCTTAAAGGGTGGTTTTATACCTACGATAGAGGGCTGGACACTTGGGACATTAGCACATGGGGGCAAAATCCTGATATACCACCGCGGCCGATCAGACAGCTTCCACCAGAACAATGTCCTAAAGAATATCGCTTCACCCTGTGCTGTGCGTACAAAAACTATGCGCAAAGAGCCTTTAAGAAAGTTCATTGCTATATTGAAATCACAACGACCCAAGGCAAAGTTTATAACTTTGGACTTTGGTCTCCAGAAATAATTGAAAAGGCAGGAATAAAAGGTGGTTTTTTAACAGCATACGGAGAATTCAATTGCCCGGACGGCTTTGAATTCATGGGAGAAAGAGTCAGTATTACAAAAACTGATTTTGATATCGATGAAAAGCAATTTAAGCAATTATGGCAATGGCTGCATGACAAAAAACAAGAAGGCGTTCCCTTTAATTGGACAGAAAAGAACTGCACCACCTTTGCTGTCGATGCTGCCAAGGTCGCGGGAATCGATATTAATACAAGACAAACGGTCGTCAACCTCATGCCCAAAAAAATCCAGACAGCTGCAAAAACCGCATGGAATTATACCCCTTCTTTCACCAGGCCCGCTTTGCGAACAGTCGAAAAAATTCTCTGTATTGTCCCTAACATCTTTGTGAACACACTTCGTTGCCTTTTGTTTGGTGCCGCAAAGGGAATTGAAAAAACAATTACAGATAAAGACGGGAAAAAATCAAAAATAAAAATTAGAGTGATAAATTCAGTAAAAGATTTCTTTTTGAAGGGGTTTGAATTCCATCCTCCCGGCATCTTATTAGACTACCTAAAAGAACATAACAACAAAAAAATGAAGAAATTGTCATGACGGAAATTTTAAAATCCTTTGGCCACAGCATTGTTTCTGCATTTCAGAGCGTAAGAGAAAATGTCTTTCTAAATGGAAAAATTGAAAATGCCCCCTTTCTGGAAAAAGCAGGCAATTTCCTTTTAATCCCTTCCCATTACTTATTTTTGGGAAAAACAATCACTCAAATTAAAAGTTCTGCCGATGGCAAACAGGCTTTTCATTTACAACAAACTTTTAAGTATAATGATAAAATCACCACCTTAGTCAAGACGATCATTGCCATCATTGCCTTAGGTCCATCTCTTCTTATCGGAGCCGCATTCAAATCGCTTGGCTTTGTGTGTTCATCCAATACAAGAAAACGACAAAAGGAAGTAAAACAATTTATCCATTCAACAAATGATATCGCCCCAAAAAAAGAGATCTATGAAGCGGCAGGTATCCGACAGCTTTTTAGCAACGAACAGGCCCTCAAATTTGTTTCCCCAGCAGGCCTTACGATAAAAAAATCTACTTACGACACGCTTACAGAGCATCAGAAGGCTCAAGTAGATGCATTAAATGCCATTACAACAGCTTTGCAGGACAAGCAAATCCCACACTTCGTAGACTGCGGGACTTGTCTTGGAGAATTTCGCCATGACGGATTTATTGAGTGGGATACCGATGTTGACATGGGAATTCCCCAGGTTGAACATGATAATGTAAAGCGTTTGCTAAAAAACACATTAGACCCCAAATTGTACGAGGTTCAGGACTGGTCTTCGAGCGCTTATCCTAAAACATTCCTGCGCGTGTATGTGAAAGCTGCCCATTCCCTGATCGATATCTATCATTATACTCTTGAAGGGGGCAATGATGGCAACGAAGCTTTTTATCCGAAAAATCACTTCGACAGGGAAATAACCCCCGCACAAAAAAAAGTGCAATACATCTTTTCTTACCAAAATTCATGGCTGCCAGGGAAAGAATGGAAGAAAAAAGAAAAAATTTGCTGCAAGCCGATCCCTTACGATACGCTGTTTCCTTTGAAAAAAGGAGAGTTTAATGGAGTAGCCGTTTACGTCCCCAATCATATTGAAAGATGGCTTCAATCTAAGTATGGCGATAATTTAGCACCCAAGAAAAATTGGGATCCGGTAAAAAATCAATATACATAATCAATAAGATGATCCAGGCAAACAGCACAGTAGATATACAAAACCATCTTAATAGAATTGATTTCTTATTGGACAACAAGTTTACGAAGTATCTGCCAGTTCCAGGAATCGATCCACAAAGCCCACCTGATGTTTCCTGTACCCATTCCGGCACGAATTTAAACGCACACCGTCGCAATTTTAATACTGCATGGAAAGTTGTGCACGTTGTCACAGGGGTATGGTTAATCAGGAAAATAATAAATAATCAGCGTCAAAGAGTCATCGTGCAGCAGATAGCGCTCTCTGAATTTAAAGCCAACGGACGGAAAAAATTGGACAAGTATTCTGCGATCTTGGCTAGACCGCAAGAGATTCCCCTACTCGAAAAGGCATTATCTTCAAAGATAGAGAAGCAAGAGGAAATTGCGAAATCTTATCAGCATATATTGCGGTTAAAGAGAAAGATCACCATTTATAAATGGATAGAGCAGAATGCTAAAGAGGGAGAGATCACAGAAAGCCAAAAAATAGAATTAATACAACTACTAAAAGACGATAACAAAAAGCAATTCGCAATAGCACTCGACAAAATCATTAAGGGATACATTTCTTCTATGGAAGGAAACAAAGGAGCCTGCTATTTTTTCTGGAAAGAATTGCAGGAAGGCCGAAAAAAAAAGAATGCAAAAGACCCTTTTGAAGATCTTGCAACTCTTCTTGAGCCTGTAAGATTCTACAGCAAGATGTGTAAACCCCTGGCGCAATTGTCGACAGAGATGGTTTCCGTTTATAGTCAATTAAAACTTTACGAAAATTCCCTTGATAACACAGGCCTCAACGAAACTCTTGCCAAAGTGAATGGTAAAATCAAGCGCTTAGAAGATGCCTGCAAGCACATCCTCAACAATAAAATCTCTTCAGAGTTCCACTTACGCTACCACATGGGTGCCAAAATGGGAAACATAAGGAAACATTTTAGAGAAATTCACGACACACAAGAGGCAATTGCTAAAATGAGGAAAGGGGTGCAAGAAGATCTCTCACATAGAAAATCGGTGCTCATCGCCACATGCAGTTATGGCGGCGGGCACAAAACAGCCGCCGAAGCGGTGGTTAAATATCTTGAGGGTCATGCCCATGTGAACAAAGTAGATTTTTCTACCGATCTCCTCCCCGATTTACAATTTTCCCATAAACTTGGCAAGTTTTTGGGTAAAAAACATTGGAATGATGCGTACATATTCAATAAACTTGCCCAGAAACAGTGCATTAAATTCCTGAATTTCTACACGAAGATGGAAAAATTTTTCAGAAAAATATTCCATGTCGAAGGAGATGCAGGGGTATCGCCTCCAAGTCCCGACAAAGACACAAAAACCAAAACTCTCCTCAGAGAAAATTTTTTGAATAATATGCCAGACCAAATTGTTACCGTATACCATATGAATCTATATCCCATCCTGGAAGTAGCTGAAGAGCTGGGAATTCCCGTCGCCCATCTTGCAACCGATTTTGACATCAAAGCACGTTGTGTATTTGGAAATGAGCCCCCCAAATACAAACATTTTAAAGTGATGGCTACCTTTGAAAAAGAAAAAATCAGACAATCGGCAATCCCATTAAAACCAGAACAACTCACCATTGGAGGAGCCCCTGTCAGACCGGAATTTTTAACCACGATGGGCCCGGATGAGATTGCAGCCCTGAAAAAAGAGAGGGGCCTGGAACCTGGAACAAGAGTGGTGCTTGTCATGGGAGGTGCTAATGGAAATATCGTTCCCTTCCCTGAATTGCTAGCGAATAGCAAAACCTGGAAAGAAAGAACTCATGTCATTGTGATTGCAGGAGGCAATGAGGGTTTTCGCAAAAAATTGGAAAAGGGAAATCTTAAAAGATCAGGTCGTTTTCTCCAGGGGAGCAACAATCTGGTGACCATTGAAGTCGCTCGCGATTCCCTGCCCGTAAACCCCCACAAGCCATGTTTTCTTCGGGGTAGCGAAATTGCCAACTTGCAGGAAATGGCCGATGCTGTGTTGACTAAACCGGGAGGTCTGTCGACAATGGAAGCCCTCTATAAAGGGACACCTTTGCTGTTTGATCATCGCTTTACCCTTTTAGCCTGGGAAGAGGATACCGTAGAACAAGTAGTCGATTCCGGACGAGGCATTGACAACCGCGATATCAGACGTTTTGAAGCCGACCTTTCTGCTGCTTTACAGATTGGCAAAGACAGGAAGCATGAATCGTTCAAAAAATTGGCAACGGATCAAAATCTTCGCAACCTTATCATGGAGATGCAGGAGAAAGCAGCCGGTGATGTTTCCATGAAAACAAAACGGGCGCAATATACTGCAGAAGTCTTATGATTTTGAAAAGTAATGTAAAAAAAGCAAAATCGATTGTCGAACATATCATCTATGAGTTTTGGGGAAAAGGGAATTTATCCAGGCATAATGAGCTGATCGCAATGGATGTGGTATGCCATTGCCCGCCAAGCTGGAAGGAATTTCATACAACAGATTTGTGCAATCGCCAAAATGCTAAAAAAATAGATCAGGAATATGCAAGGGCCTTTCGATTTAAAAAAGTAGAGATTAACGACTTTGTGATCGGGCAAGATAAAATAGCAGTCCGTTGGACAAGCGATGGTATCCATAAAGGAAATTTTTTCGACATTAAAGCGACAAACCGCCATTTCCATTTGACTGGCCAGACAATTTATCAATTTAACCAACAAGAACAAATAGGATCTGTCTGGCAAGGGTGGGACATGTTTGGATTATTCAGGCAAATTGCCGATGGAGATCCTATTGTTAATAGTCAGACAGAGATCAATAATTCTTTTAAACAGGCCAGTTTACTGTCTCAAAGAGAAAAAGATTGTATGAAGTACATGCTCGAAGGAAAAACAGCCAAAGAAACCGCTCTTTGCCTGAAACTCTCCTTTCGAACCATCGAATACTATTTTGAAAACATCAAAAACAAGCTCACCTGTTATCGTAAGCGAGATCTGTTTGCATACGCCAGGCTGCTGGACAAACACCGCATGTTGTAATAGACCTCTTTCATAAAAATGTTTTGTTTTTATTTGCAAAATAGTAAAGTACGTATTGTTCCTTTTGGTAGTACCTAAAAGGACATTCCATTTAAAGATTAAAAAAGGAGTCTTCTATGACTAGCACTTTATCAACGACTGCAGAAAGGCCCGTTCGTTCCGACACTGTCAGAGAATTAACAACTGCCTATATAGCACATATTAATAAAGCTGGTGAAAAGAGAAATGCTTACGGGAAATGGATAATCACTAATCTTGAAGATTCGATCAAGAAAGTTTGGTTTAGCGAGGTTCTTCAAGTTTTTACCGAAATAGAACAAGGCACTTTTATTTTAGAAGGGTGGGAGGAGAGACTTAAAAGAATAAGAACCAAAATTCAAGAACAGTCCGACAAATTTGACCCCTTAAAGACAGATGAACTTGATGTATTAGGAAGACTTCAAGGTATGAAAGGTGATACAGCTGTAAGACACGCTCTTACATCAGAATTTTTTCAAAACATTGTGAAATATCATGTGTCTGCCTCTGCTGAAGCCGATAAGCTTTTTGCTACTTCTGTCATAAACTATCTTCCGTCAAATCTTCAAGCTACTGTTGAACATGTGCCGGACTTAGGAACTTGGGTGGTAAAAGTTTCACAAATCACTCTGAACCCAAGCGTTATAAATGGCTACGTACAAAGAAAAAATGCTATTAAACAGGTAATGGGAGATATGTTAGCTAAACTAGAGAAAGAACGTACCCAAATCGGATCGTCTGCAGAAATACGGAGCCTGAATGAAAGAGAATTTACAATGTTAGTAACTGAATTAAAGAAAGTGTTTCCTGGCCGTGACGAGGAAAAAAAATAATGCATTGAATGTTGCAGGTTTTTCGTAATTTGGCTCTGGTCGTACACCACCAAAGAGCTATGGCAGCTTAAGTCTAGGTTCAAGGCCGTCTTAAGCCTTGAACCTTAAATTAGGACGACTTGAGACAATTGCAAAACTCTTAGATTACTCAGGGTAAGCAAAATATTCAACGCAAAGGCGCAAAGACGCAAAGATAATAAACAGCTTTCAAGGATATACGTCACAGACATGATCAACGATTATAATGATATAACGATAAAAACGATAAAGGCTATATATAAAGAAATTTAAAGCTTGATTTGACCCATTCACTTTTATCGGTAATCCGATAAAAGTGAGACGCTTTAAGCCGCTACTTGAAAGGCGAGCTAAAGAGATTAAAGCGCTCTGAAATCGCCTTTCAAGTAGCGGCTTAACTTAAGATACGTTAGAAGCCAATTCTTGACCTATTTTTATCTTTGCGCCTTTGCGTCTTTGCGTTGAATATTCTGCTAGCCCTGAATAATCTAAGACTTTTGCAATTGTCTCACATGGGAAAGGCTTGAACATAACTAAACAGGAACAATAACTAAGGGCTTTTCAGTTTTTTTGAAGGCATCCCAATAGTTCGGTGGAGTATTAAAAACAGATGTAAGCAATTCATTAGATAAAGAACCCATGACTTCACCGATACCAATATAATCGGGTTCCTCATGGCTAAAGAAAGCCACCACTTCAACTTCATCAGGACCAATATTTTCAATATTATGAAAATATGAAGCAGGTGCAAAGGCTCCTTCACCACCCTTAACCTCCAGCACATCTGCATTACCTTCCGGTGAAAGAACGGTAATCCGGGTTTTGCCTTTTACAATGTAAACAAGTTCACCGGCATTCGTATGCCAATGAGGTTCGACAATCCCTTTTGGATTTAATCCAAACCTGAGAATGCCTAGTCCTTGCAGAGCAGGAAGGTTTGTTTTAGTCCCTAACTGCACATACCCCCCTTTTGTGAGAATTGCCTTCTTACTATCTTCAATATCAAATTTATATGGACTTCCAATTGGGCCAGGAATTTTTGTAAGAAAAGGCAGGGTTTTGGTCAGCTCTTCATTTTTTGACTTTTTGAGGCCGTCAACAAAGCCGGTTTGTGTATTAAAAGTGCTATTAAAGACGCTATCGGAAATAGAATAGACTGCTTTTGAAAGATACATGGTTTCGGGAGTTGCGTGATTTAAAGCAAAGGCAATAGTACTCTCATTTTCATCCAAATTTTCAATATGGTGAACATACCCTTGAGGAATGAAAAATATTTCCCCTTTTTTAACAGTAAAGAGTTCAGCTCGAAGAGGGGTACGAATAGAGACTAAAATATTACCTTCCAGACAGCATCCAATCTTATTTGCATTGGGATGCCAAACCGGAGCTAACGAACCTCTTTTTTTCAGCCTTAAATTTGCAAAGGAAATGTTTACAAGTCCTGGGGTTTCTTTTGCAGTGATGCAAGTTAAACTGCCGGCTGCCGTACTTTTTTGTGGCTTAGTTAATTCAAGACTAAAAAAAAATTTACTATACATATTTTGCCTCAAAAAAATAGGTTTATGAAGAGCTATCGCTCATTCATGGATATATACCGAACGTGATTCAAAAATTGGTTTTTGACGGCGTCGGCTTTGCATCAAAATTTTTGTCTTCACTCGTGCCTTGCCATAGGCAATGGTCACTCGTTCCAGACGAAAAATTTTGAGCAGCCTCCTTGTCAAAATCCCACTTTTTGAACCACCTTCGGTATAACATGGATATAAAAGGAGACAGATATATTTGCAATTCTTTTGTCCGGTGAATTCAGAGCGCAGGAAATTATAACACTTTTTTGAATCACGTTCGGTATACATCTTTTAACAATCGACAGCTCTGTCCTAGTATTTTCTACGGTGATCTCCATTACATATCCCCTTCTATATTTTGTTGTAGCTCTATCGAGCTAATTAACAAATAAAATAGAGAGGAAATATGACCAGAAAAGCAAATTCCCCATGGATTTATCTTCTTGTTCCGACATTATGTTTGCAACCGTCTTTACAGGCTCAAGAGCCTTCCTATGCGCTCTCGACCGGCAAGCAGGACGAGGTGAGGCTGGCGATTTTAAATGAATTACACAATCCATCTACGCTATCTAAATTAAATATTACTCCCGGGGTTCGCGTATTAACTCTGGGTTGCGGTATCGGTTTGTTAGAATTGGAGATAGCGAAACAAGCGGGCCATCATGGCTATGTCCTGGGAACAGATGTAAGCGCCGAACAGATTTTTATTGCAGAGCAAAATTGCGATGTTGAAAATCTTGAATTTTGCCAAATGGATGCTTTACATACAGATCAGGTCAAAGGGACATTTGACCGCATTCACTGCCGTTATGTATTGACTCATCTTCCATGGGAAAACATAGTCACTATTATTCCTCTGCTATACAGCAAACTTACCTCAGGCGGCTTTCTTCTGCTGGAAGAGATCTCTGCAATAGACTCTCTTTTTTGTGAACCGCCTCATCCAGGTTATGATCTATGGAAAATAGTAGTCAGCAAACAATTTGCGTTACAAAAATCCGATACATCTCCCGGTTTAAGGATCCTGCACTATTTGCAGGAACAGAAATATCGTGTTTTGCATACATCCTATCAACCCATTTTACGTACAAAACGGGAAAAGAGTATATTGTCTCTTGGGATCTTGTCAGCTAGTAAAAAACTATTACAAGAACAATTATGCACCTTAAAAGAAATTGAAGAAACGCTCGAACTTCTGTATCAGCTCGAGCAAGATACTGCTTATTCCCCACGATATAATGAGATCAGCCAAATCATTGTGTTGAAACCCTAAAAGACAAACCCAATGATTATAACGATAATGAATTGTCTGCAAAAAATTCAAAACTTAGTGAGGGCTGACGCATTATAGTCTTTTATTGCAGCCAGCCACAAAGTGGCGCAATATTACAGCTTAAGGTTGAGCATGAACAAAGGCCTGGGTGTCAAAAAAAACAATGAGTCCTGAAGAGGCCGTGAAAAATGAAGGATTCGCGAGTATCTGTCGCCGCTTCCGCGGCTGCTCTTTATTGGCATTCGTACCCCAGGCTGACGCCTGGGGCTACATGCTGTTGCCGCTCCGCGGCTTAACCCCAAAACTGCAAGCATGGCCGTGAAACGGCCAAAGCATGTAGCCCCAGGCGTGAGCCTGGGGTATGAATACGAAAAATGACCAGCCGCGGAAGCGGCGATAGAAAATTGGATATTATTTATTTTTTTATAGCCTCTTCAGGACTCGATAATTTTTTTTCACATCACTCCTGGGTCTTCGCTTACGCTATGGCCTTAAGCTGTAGCATTTCGCCGCTTCCGCGGCTGGCTGTAAAAAATACTATAATGCGTCAGCCTTGAAAACTTGATTGACCTATTCACTTTTTATCGGCTTGCCGATAAAATTAAGACGCTTTAAGCCGTTCACGTGAACGGAGAGCCGATGGCACCTAAATCTTGTCAAAAACGGGTATCCATGAAGAGAAATATTGTGATAAGGACTCTATTAATATTAATCGCCTCACTTCTTTATGGATACTTTTTCTCATTTAAGGAGTTAGGTATAGCTTTAGCGGTTATTGCATTTTCGCGGGCTTTAGGTGCGGCGATTATCTATGCATGGAATAAGAGAAGGGAAAACCAGTAACGTCACAACAATGGATGCTCCTCTATTGATTTTATTAACCACTCAAATCTTCAACTCTGAGCTGCATGTTATAAAGATTAGCATACGTACCATCCAAAGCGATCAGCTCATCATGGGTTCCCTGCTCTTCAATCCCGTTGTCTGTCAGTACAAGGATTCTTTGCGCATTTCTGATCGTGGAAAGACGGTGGGCGATGACAAGCATGGTGCGATTTTTAATTAACTTTTCCAAAGCATCCTGGACCGCTTTTTCGTTTTTCATGTCCAAAGCGCTCGTCGCTTCGTCAAAAATGATGATCGGGGGATCTTTTAAAAAAACGCGCGCTATGCTTAAACGCTGCTTCTGTCCGCCTGAGAGTTTGACGCCGCGCTGTCCAATGTCTGTCAAATACCCATGCGGCAACGCCATAATAAAATCATGGGCATTGGCCTTTTTGGCAGAAGCGATCACATCTTCTTCGCCGGCTTTAAGGTTTCCATAACGGATATTTTCCATCACAGTGCCGGAAAACAAATAGACCTCCTGTTGAACGAGGCCGATGTTTTTTCTTAAGGAGGTTAAGGTAAAAGTGGAAATATTTTTGCCGTCGATCAATATTTCCCCCCGGCTGGCTTCATAAAACCTGGGAATCAGGGAACAAAGAGTTGTCTTTCCCGCGCCAGAAGGGCCTACCAGGGCAATATATTCCCCAGGGGCAATGTTCAGGGAGAGATTTTTTAACACATGGGTCTCTTCCTCTTTATATCTAAAGCTGACCTCTTTAAATTCAATGTTTCCCTGAACATTTTTAAGTTCGCAGGCGCAAGGCCCCTCCTGGATTTGGGGCTCAACCTCTAAAATTTCCATGAATCTGTTAAACCCGGAAATGCCCTCCTGATATAGTCTGATAAAATTACCCAGCCTTTGGACCGGCTCGATTAAAATCACAATGTAGAGCAAGAAGGTAAGCAGGTCGGCTAAATCCAATGTATTTTTGACTATGCTGACGGCCCCAAAAATGACCACTGTAACTGTCATGAGCTGTGTGAATGCAATTAATCCGTTGAAAAAATATGCTTCATTTTTATACCCGTCTCTTCTGCTCTCCACAAAGCGGTTGTTTTCATGCGCAAATTTATCCCTTTCCCTTCCTTCATTGGTAAAGGATTGCACTACACGGATGCCCGCAAGCGTGTCCTCCACCTGGGCATTGATATCGCCGATCCTGTCCCTGCTTTTTCTCAGTGCCTTGTACATTTTTTTGCTAAAATAGAGCCCATAGGCTATCATGACCGGAACAAACATAAAAGCAATGACCGACAGTTTCACATTGATACTGGTCAAAATGACAAACGCGCCAAGGAAATTTAACAGTGAGATCACAATATCTTCCGGGCCGTGATGATAGAGTTCGGAAAGATCAAATGTATCATTTGAGATCCGTGTCATGAGCTGGCCGGTTTTATGTTCATCGTAAAACGTAAAGGAAAGCTTTTGATAATGATCGAATAGCTCATTGCGCATATCCCTTTCCATCAATGCGCCCATCATGTGCCCCTGATAGTCGATAAATGCGTGGCATGCCGTATAAAGAGCAATCAAGCACAACATAAGACCGCCCATCATATAAATTTGCAAGAGTGCATCAGTGGAAGAGGGCTCAAGAAGATTTTTGGTGATATACCGGATGCACAAAGGGATAGCCAGCGTGATTGCCGATGCAATCACAGCACATCCCATATCTGCCAGAAAAAGCCCCAAATACGGTTTGTAGTAAGAAAGGAATTTTTTAACACGAGAGTTCACGGAAATTTCCTCAGGTTAGAGTAGATTTTATACCGAAGGTGGTTCAAAAGTTGGGATTTTGACAAGGAGGCTGCTCAAAATTTTTTGTCTGGAGCGAGGGACCATTGCCAATGGCCAAGGCACGAGTGAAGACAAAAATTTTGATGCAAAGTCGACGCAGTCAAAAACCAATTTTTGAATCACATTCGGTATATGTAAATATATGCGATAGGTGAATTTTCTAACACAAGAGAAGCACTAATTTTCACCTGATATTGTAATAAAAATGCCTTATCGTTAAGATGCAAAAGGCTTTTTAATCTTAACAGGAGGAGAGTAAATGACCCGTATCGGTAAAATGTTCGGAGAAGTTTTTCCCTATATCCGTCATGCTGCCTGCAAGAATCGTTCAAGAATCGTTAAAACGTGGACCGATCACCAAACGGTAAGAACACACCGGATCTATGAAAATTGCGTTTCGTGTAATACAAAAAGGTTTTCCATAGACAATCTGCCGGAGTTGCAGGCTGGTGTTGACACCTATTATTGCGATCCCTGCTCTGAAGGAATTGCAAAAATTATAAAGAAATACTTAAATGCCTCTCCGAAAATAAAAAGTGCATTTGTCAATTACTGGCATAACAGCCTCTTTAGTAACGGACGGTTTTAATAGAAACTACGATGCGCCAATTTTTTGAATCTCAATCCGTCGAAGGGATGAGGGTTGCATCAGGGAGATCATCAGGGTGAAATAATCGCGGATCTGGCGCGTGATCAGGAAATTTTCATGGACAAAACGATGCCCCTTTTCCCCCATCTCCTGAATGATACCGGGAGCTTGCAAAAGAAAGCGAAGACGCTCTGCCGCCCCTTCCGGTGTATCGACTAAATAACCTGTATGATAGTTGATGACCTGGAGCCGGATCCCTCCGCAATTTCCTCCGATCACCGGTTTATGTTTCCAAAGGGCCTCTGTTACCGTAAGTCCAAAGCCCTCCTTTATCGATTTTTGAAGAATAATGGTAGAGGCGCGTTGCAGAGCATTAATGGTCCGGTGCGAATCTGAAGGAAGCGATAAAATATGAATATCCGGATCTTGCTCCGCGGCCAGCTTTACCTGATTCAAGACATGTTCCCCTTCCGGATCGTCCGGCGCTCCCCCTCCCGCCAAAACAAGCTGTAGCCCATGCTGGTATTTTTTTGCCAGCCGGTAGGCCAAGATCACCCCAATCGGATCCTTAAAATAATCGAAGCGGGACACCTGCAGGGCAATCGGGCGCATGGGATCTAGTTGATAGCTTGAAAATACCGCTTCTATCTCTTCTTGTTTTAACCCGATATTTTTGTCTGACAAAGGATCGATGCTGGGAGGGACCAGATAAATGGGGTGGGGAAGCGGCTGGACAAAGTTGTCTAATGAAAAAATGCTCGCATCATATTTTTTCACATAGTTGGAAAGAAATTTCCAAACTTCTCTGGAAGGTCTTGAGGCATCGATATGGCAACGCCATATCCATTTATTTTTCCGGTTTGGAAATTGCTGAATCATTGCTGCAGGCTGAGGATCATGGATGAAGACGAAGTCAGCAGCTTCTAACTGCGATCTCAACCGCCCGGCATTTTCTATATTGATTTGTTCATAGGACCTGTACAATTGGGGTGTGGGGTTCTCATGTTTCAACCCTTGAATTGCATTATGAAAGTGTTTTGTACATTCAAAAAACTCCGGGGAACCCTGGATTACTTCCCAGGAAGTCTTGACTCCTAAAGAAGACATCAGCCGGGTCATTGACATCAGTATTTCAGCCACCCCTCCGCCTGTTTTGGTTGAATTAATGTGCAGGACATGCACATCCTTCAAAACCTTCGCCATCTGCATTAGTTCATAGATAATTTCTTCCCCGGCAATTTTTTTATACTGGTCGATCAGGCTAACCATAGTACTACCTATTTACAAAATATTGACGGGCCGCAAATGCGATATTTTCTCTCAATTCCGTCAGGGAAAGAAAATACGGGTCAATGGTTTGAATATCATCAATGAGCGGTTGATATACATCCCCAAACGTTTTTAACCAACTGGAAAAATCATCGATTTTCTCCGCGGTCCTGCTTCTTGCATCAATAAAATGATAAAAAATACTGTTAGGAGGCAGCAAAGGGATCTTGGCAGGCAATTCCTGAGGGTGGGAAATTTTTATTGTGCTTGCAAAAACGATGATGATAGAGCGAATAAAGTGAAAGGCGTTTTCCCGTTTGACCCAGTGAATTGTTTCTTCCTCATCGAGTCTAGTCTCTATCTTTTCGATAAGCTCCTGACGTAAAGCTTCTACATTTTCAAATTCCGTAGGATCGATAATTCCCAATTTTTCTGCCAGAACATTATCATGCAGGTAATGAAACACCCAGCTGGCAAAATCGTTATGGTGCTGGGTGTGGACAAACCGGGGGTTCAGCCGGCTTCCCCAAAAATGAAAATAGATCGATCCTGCATCTGCAGTGGAAATTTTATCCCGAAGCTCCAGCAAAGAATTCGCATGTTCGCCCGTAGCGATCGCTGCTAAAGAACAGTTTTTAATGAGAAAGGGTTGACGATTCATCAATTACCCCAATGTCAATTCTTGTTGAGGATTTTAATTCCCTGGTTAATTGTAATTAGATAGATAAATTTTGGTTAAATCAAGAGAAATTGAATATTTTTTGAGTGTGATATGGGCGCTTTTATCCGATGGCCTGGACAAGATCAGACGCTGGCCGCGGTATTAGAATGGCAAATTTCTTTGTCTTAAGATATGTATGTGTTTGCTGTACAGCCTGGTTTGCAAGAGTATAATCAATCCCTTTTACCTTCCATTCGGATTTAATGGGGACAAGATGGGCAGAACCAGCCATGACAAAGACTCTATCGTTTATCTTTAGAGCCTCATCAATCGACTCACACATCCTTTGATTCCTGGCCGGAAATTTATTGAATTGTTTCTGCGCAATCTTTAATGCTTTCTTCTTATAATTTATCCTGATACAAGGCGTACATGTTTTGATAAAAAGGCCAGCGCAGCAAATCTTGGACAAACAAGAAAAAAAATTTTTTATTTTCCCACATTTTGTTGCGGAAGAATTTCCTGCATCGCTACGCAATGCATTCTGGTCACCAATAAAATGTTCCTTTTTAGGACTTTTATAAATTTCCAGATTTTTCTTATATAATGCCGCTTCCTTTGTATTTTCTGCAGTTTCTTCTATATCCCATCCTCTCGTCTCGATTGGAGAGCGCACATGTTTTTCCTGTGCATTACCTTGTTCATGAGAATTCAGGATCATTGCATTTTCATTTGTTGTCAGACTTGGTTTTTCAACCAGAAGGATAGATTCGGGTGAATATAACTGATCGACAACATGTGCATTAATTCGCCTGTGAATATCTGCAAGATGATCTTCACCAAGACAAATCACTTCTGCCTGATCCAAGCATTCTACATTTGTATAAATCACCTGATAATTTGTACGAATATGACGGGTGAGCTCTTCTATTACTGACTGCTTTTCCTGCTGAACATCCTGAACATGGATCACTACAGGAGGTTGATCTACCACAGGAGGTTGGTTTATTGATAAAGAAGATACAAAGGAAACTTCATTCATTATTATTACCTAAAATATTAATAAATTTATTATACACTAAATTTAATAAATAATAAACAAAAAACTAAAAAATAATTAATAAAATAAACAAGAAATAAATAATAGTAGAATTATCTATAGAAATATTTAAAAGAAGCTGCTGCGATATGGCAACAGAAACTGGGTATAAGAATATAGGACTTGTGACAAATCCTTCCCTTAAATAAAATTCAAACAACCAAGATTTTTTAATGGGAGAAACAAATGAGTTTTACTGAAAAGTTGGATTTTGCTGAAAAGTGCCTTACCCCTATGATCACTGCCGAACTTGCCCCGTTCTTCAAATTTGCTAACGATAACAACCCTTCTAAATGGTATAGAACTTTTATTGACGGCGATTTATCCTTACGAACGCATAAGGTTTACTTATCATGCGTCAAGTGCAACACCCCAAGATTTACTGATAGTGAATTTTCTTGCCTGTCAGTGGAAGACGACAAGACCAAAACACACTTTTGTCCTGGCTGTAAGGAAGAAGTAATGAAAACAATAACAAAATATCACACTGGAATGTCGACAGTCGCGAATAGGGTCTTTAAAACATTATGGGACGACTTTCTTTTCAATAGAAGCCGGTTATAACTCATTCGTTTGTCTTAACGTCAGAGGGAAGGGCAAGCTCATGTTCCGGCCTTGGGATCAGGATGGCAAAGGTTCTTTTCTCAAGAAACCGATATGTTTGGTCAATGGAGGCATTTAAAAGCGTGTAGTCAATCCCAGGAGCCCCCTCTCCTTGTTCAACGCGAAGAAAATGGGTGTCGCCAGCCATCACAAAGACTCTTTCATTGGTCTTAAAAGCCTCCTCGATTGTATCGCACATTCTCTGATTTCTGACAGGCATTTCGTTCATTGTTTTCTGCAACCCCTTTAATGATTGTTTTTTATAATATTTTTTTATACATGGGGTACACGATTTGATAAAAAGACCAACGCAACAAACTTTTGAACAGCAGGAGAAAAATTTCTTTATTTTTTCAGACTTGGTCAATGGACGGTTTTTCGCATCGCCAGGCAATTCCTTCTTTTGAGAAATAAAGTAAGCTACTTCTGGTTTTATAGAAATTGCGTCGTTTCTAATAAAATCCCTAAGTTCCCTTAGAGAGCTTGCATTTTCTTCGGTGTCCCAGCCCTGAATTGCAATGGATTGCGTCACATACTTTGCCTGGACATCAAACTCTTTGCCAAAATTCAGGATGACTGAATTTTCATTTGTTGTTTGACTCGACTTCTCTACCAAAAGTACGGTTTTATCAAAATATAACTGATCGACAATCTGAGCATTGATTCTTCTGTGAATATCTGCAAAGTGCTTTTCGCCAAGACAGATCACCTGAGCCTGATCCAAATGTTTTACATTTGAGATGACCACCTCATAGTTATCCTGAATGTACTGGCTGATTTTGTTCCTTTGTTCTTGCAACTCCGAATCGCGAACATGCATCGTTACAGGAGACTGATCCACCGATAAAGAATGGACATTAGTAACTTCGATCATTATTATTACCTCCAAAACAAGTTATAGAAATTATTATAATATAAAATTAAATAACTGTAAACAAAGAATTTAAATTAATAAAATTTAAAAAACAAAAAAATGTAAAAATATCTTGGCGTACAATTACCACGAGGCTATGAAAAATGAATGATCAACAGGGGTCTGTCGCCGCTTCCGCGGCTTTTACTTTTGACGTTGATACCCC
>JABDCW010000018.1 GCA_013287905.1 Chlamydiota bacterium
TCATCCTCTGGTTTTTTTTTCTCAATTTTTCAACTGCTTGTTGCTTTTGCTTCCTTTAGCTGTCAGGGCTGATTCGGAAATACATTTTGAACAAGGAGTCTGGTCAGAAGAGGTCCATTCGCATGAAGTGTGCTCAAGCGGCACATTCAAATGCGGAATGCATTATGCAATTCAGCAGTCGCAATATTTGGACCATGCTCTTTTGATTACCTTGAGAATTCCCGCCTCCACCAGCGGAAATAATCACTTCTTATTTCATCTTCTGCAACATTCTATGTTTAACGGGTGTGCCGCGGCCGATCGGTCAGCCATCGAGAAAACGTTAAAAGATCTTTCGATGGACATCAATATCGACAATAATATTGTCTTTAATGATCTTGAGCAGTCGCTGCGATTTTCTTTATGCGACAGGTCTTATGATAAGGTTATTGCATTGTTAACATTGATCATGGAAATCATTTCTTCTCCTGATTTAACCGATGAGGGGATCGAGCTCGCAAGAAATCATATGTTCGCTACCTTAGGGCTGACATGTGATGAACAATTAACGCTGCGGGATATCACAGCAATGCAAGTCCGGAAGGCCTATGAAGAGTGGTTTCCCGCGGAACGTCTTGTTCTCGTTGTTTCAGATGTATATGACAACCAAGAGTTTGTAAACATTATCTCTCAGATATTCAATCCAGTTATAGACTGGCCTTCCTGTGATGCCAATCTCATTGCCGCAAAAAAACAACCTTGCGAATTTGAGGAAGGGGAGCTGGAAGCGCGAAGCTGGGGATGGAGTCTTGGTAAAAAAGATTTTCATATCGAACATTTGAGTAATGGCACCTGTGTGATCGATGGTAAAATAAAGATGAAGGAACCAAAGGGTCTGGAGAAAAAATCCAATGGCTATGCCTTAAGCGCTTTAATGATTGTTCTTGGTGTAAGCACAGCGGCATTCTCGGCTATTTTTTTTGCAGGTGCTATGACAGCCCCTATTTTTCTTTGGGCGCTTTCTATAGCTTCTGTTGGTTCCGGGCTTTACTTCGCATGTACAAAATACATAAACGATCCTAAGTATATTGCAGCTTTGCGCGAGAAAGACTTGCAAAAAGGGAGCTTATTTGCGTACAAAAAAGGGTACATCCGATATACATTGACCCCTCTTGAAAGAAGGGTAATGCTTATTCAGGAGTTATTGTCACCAGATTCCCAAATTTTGCCAATTTCCATTCTCATGTCTTATCAATTGGGAGATCCCGTCATATACGAATTGTTTACGCTGGACGAGTATAATCTTTTAAGTCAAATAAAGAACGAAGCCATTTCTCAATCAAACATATATCGGGAGTTGATAAACAATTTGGAAGATGAATTAATCAATATCACTACTCCTCATACATTGCTCCGTGACCAACGAATAGAGTATGCAAGACTTTTATATGAAGGAAGCCATCCCCTGATCAATGATCGATTGCTTAAGGGGGAATTGAGAAAAAGAGAAGAACAGTTAAACAAACTTAAATGCAGACAAAGTGAACCTTTTGAAGAAAGTCCCCCGCCCTATGAAGAAGCACCACCTCCTTATAAAGAAGCACCTCCTCCGCCTTATGATGCTGACGGCCGAGATCATCCGCCTGACTACAGTGATTCATGTCAGAATTATGATTTAGCCTACCCTGGCAAAAACGTTTTCTTGCCATCTTACAGGCAAGATTCTCCTCCTTCTTATGAGGAGGCGGCGGGAATGGATGAAAAGATTCTGACACAGCAAATCAGCTACTATAAAAAGTGCCTGGAGGCAAATGAAGTCGCATTAAATTTGATAAAAGAGAACTATGAGCTTGAAGTCATAAGGGCAAGGCAAGATTATACGACAAATGTTGAAGCTTGCAAACAACAGATTGATTATTATGCAAAAATTGCAGAATATAAAGGTCAAATGAAAAATGGCCTTCTTTATTATAGTAGAAAATTGCAAGATTTACTAATACATTTTCCGGCAAATCCCCTGGGATTGCCCGATTATATCGATCGAACGCATTAAAGGGATCACATGAGCCAAGTCAATCCGTCCGCCGGTAAAATTGCTGATAAAAGTATTCTTGTAGATATTGCAAGCTTAAAAAACGCTTATTATACGGGAGTTCCCGATCCTAATATTCCACAACAAAGAGTATCATTTGGCACCTCGGGACACCGGGGCTCTTCCTTTGACAAAAGTTTTAATGAACATCACATTGCAGCTATTGCCAGGGCCATTTATCTTTATCGCAAGGAACATCTCATCGACGGTCCTCTGTTCATCGGTATCGACACTCACGCGCTTTCTCTGCCTGCTTTGCATACAGTATTAGAGGTTCTTGCAGCCAATGATGTGAATATCATGCTTTCCAAGAGGAGCAAGTATACTCCAACTCCGGTGATTTCCCGTGCCATTATTAATTATAATAAAAACCGCAAAAGTCATCTGGCCGATGGGATTGTGATCACTCCTTCACACAATCCCCCTCATCAGGGGGGAATAAAGTATAATCCTCCAAATGGAGGGCCGGCTGAAGAGCGCACGACCCGTTGGATAGAAATGAAAGCCAATGAATTACTCGAGCAAAAATTATCGGAAATTCACAGGGTTTCTTTACAATCTGCCTTGAATGCAAAGACAACGCATGAATATGACTATCTGAATATGTATGTCGATGACCTTGACAAAGTGATCGATATGCCGTTGATAAAAAATTCAGGCCTTAAATTAGGGGTCGATCCCTTAGGCGGTGCAGGTATTGACTATTGGCCGGTAATAGCGGAACGCTATGGACTTAATCTGACAGTTGTAAATAAAGAAGTAGATCCTACATTCAAATTTATGACAGTCGATTGGGATGGGCAAATTCGGATGGACCCATCATCGCCATATGCGATGAACAGTTTAATTCAATTAAAAGATGAGTATGATCTTTCGTTTGCTTGCGATACAGATCACGACAGGCATGGCATTGTCACGAGAAGCGTTGGGTTAATGCCAAGCAATGACTATCTGTCGGCCTCAGTTCATTATTTGCTGCAATACCGGCTGCAATGGCCTTTAAATGCCATGATTGGAAAAACGGCAGTGACTACCCATATGATCGATCTTATTGCAGCAAAGCACGGTAAGAAGGTATATGAAGTTCCGGCTGGTTTTAAATGGTTTGCAGATGGACTTTATGAAGGATTTTTAAGCTTTGGCGGAGAAGAAAGCGCGGGAGCATCTTTTATTTGTTTAGATGGCAGTGTATGGACTACCGATAAAGATGGGATTATCCTTGGACTTTTAGCTGCCGAAATGACTGCAAAATTAGGTAAGGATCCGGGCGAGATCTATAAGGTATTGACGGATACTTTTGGAGATCATTTTTTTGACCGGTTTGAAGCGCCGGCAACACCGCAGCAAAAGGCGGTATTAAAAAAATTATCCACTAAGCAAATTCTTAGCGACCGGCTGGCCGGAGAAAAGATTTTGTCGATCGCGACAACCGCATCCGGCAATGGCGAGCCGATCGGCGGCGTTAAGGTGACCGCTAAAAATGCGTGGTTTGCTGCCAGACCTTCCGGAACAGAGGATATTTATAAAATTTATGCAGAAAGCTATATAAGCGAAGCGCATGTTCAACATGTATTGAGCGAAGCTCAATTAATTGTCAATCAAACCTTTGCAGGATTATGAAAACATTAGTCATGAAGTTTGGAGGAGCTGCAGTGGCTACCTCAAAGCAATTTTCAAAAATAGCTGACATTATTCTTGCAAGACGTGCAGAATATCCCAGGATTGCAGTTGTCGTTAGTGCTATGGGAAAAACAACGGATCAGCTTATTGAACTGGCTAACCAAGTCAATGAAAACCCGCCTCGCCGGGAATATGATATGCTGGTAAGCGTTGGGGAAAGGATTAGTATTTCGCTTTTAGCCATGGCCCTTGCTGCAAAAAACCATCAGGCTGTCAGTTTTACCGGAAGCCAGTCGGGCATTATTACATGCAGTAATCATAGCGATGCAAAAATTGTTGAGGTGCGGCCTCACCGGCTGCTTAAAATACTCGATTCAGGATCAACTGTCATTGTTGCAGGATTTCAAGGGGTTAGCAGGGATGGGGAGATCACGACACTTGGAAGAGGCGGTTCTGACACTTCTGCTGTTGCTCTCGCTTTGGCATTAGGGGCTGAAAAAGTAGAATTTTTTAAAGATGTTCCCGGCATATTTACAAGTGATCCCAAAAAAACTGTCCAGACGCATAAACTTCCCTTTCTTTCCTATGAGGAAGCGTTGTCCATTGTTCTTCAGGGGGCAAGGGTATTGCAGGAGCGTAGCATAAAATTGGCCCATAAAAATCGGATGCCTCTCCATGTTCTTTCATTTGAGGAATTTCATTTATCTCAAAATGATACCGGAACATATATTGGAGAGCATAACATGCCTCGCATGTCCCCCCCTGTTTATGAAACCGAATAAGGGTAATCGTATGGATGACTGCCAGCTAGTACCTTTACTTTCAGATATTATTCCCAGAAAAAAATGTAAACCCAGGCTGCTTGCTGAAGCTGGTGAAAAAGGGACTGACATCAATTATTTCCCTCAAATCGAACTCGTGTTTGAAGGGCAGCACCATCCAAAGCGGGTAGAGCTTTATAGTGAATTGATCAGGCAAACACTGCAAATCATTCTTAAGGATTACATGAAATTCGAAGAGGGCAATATCGATGCGGATCTCATTGCCGATGAGTCGGATCAGTTGCTCAACTTGCTTCCGTTGATTAATGTGAACTGGCCAAAAAAAATTCCGGGGGATATTTGTTTTTATTCCCTTTCAAAATACCGGACAAATGCTTATAACTTTTTTTTTACATTATTAACGAACTGGTTATGCCCGGGCAAACGATTGAATGTCACATTGGTTTCCGGGATCGATTTTCGGCTGCCTGATGTGTCTCCCTCTTTATTTACTCTATGTGAGATTAACGTACGGGTGGAAAATATCGGGGAACTGCAGCAGATGCAGACTAACTTTCCCATCATCGAAAGTGAATTGATTCAAGGGATTGTGTCAAGCGATGCAGCGAGGCGCATTTTAGAGATCAAAGGTCTCGTGCATGAAGAAAAAACAGTGTTTATACAGGAGTATGCGGGTTATTTAATTAATCGGTTGCCCGATGTTTTTGACCAGGACCTCTTAACAGAAATGCAGCACATGCTTGTGATGTGCAGTGAAAATTTTAAAGCTGCAAGAAAATGGCGGCATTTGTGCCGCATGATCGCCGTTCAATATTTGTTTCGTAAGTCTCTCCGTATTTCCGTCAAACAGAATCATAGTAAAAGATATTTGAAATTAAAAATATTCAGAGCTTTAGTCAATGTACACAACAAAACTTGCCCGGTGCTAGGTGTCCTTGTCGGGCTGAATTATATCAGGGAAAATGAAATTTTTGAAAAGAAACATCTCTTAAAAGCTATTCAGAATTATATTCCAGACTCTCGGGCCGTAGAAGACTCCTTTGTTTCAAACCGCCGCGGAACGGAACCTGTTTTCACACTCTATCTGGAAATAGAAAAGGGCAACGGAAAATTATTCACCCAGGAAGATGTAAAATTATTACAGCAAGAGCTATCGAATAATTTAAAAGACAGGATCGAATATTTGATGCATCCGGTTTTTTTGCCGCGCAATGAAGAAGAGGTGATCAGGAATATATTAATCTTAAATCATCAAATTAAATACCTTCGGGATATTCCACAGGTTATTGTCTCCTTTGATGAGCAGACTGATGATCATTTACTGTTTTTAGTGATCTTAACCAGGGTTGTCCGCTCATCTACCCGGTCTGTACAAGAGTTATTTTATCAGTCGGGAACCTCGTTAGAATATATTCACGACAGGCATCAAATTACCGGGACTTTAAGACGTAAGTACAAAAAAGAAACAACGGTCTTTCGATTAAAGCTACTTAAAGACTCCTACTTGCGTGTCGATCATTCGCTTGATTTAAATAAAGCGCGCCAGGCTGTCACTTCTGAATTATTAAAGGTTGTGGGCGAGTTTCGCGATTTTAACGGAGGGATGATTTCAAAGCAAAATGAGATATTATGTGAATTAAGGGTCTTGTTGCAGGGAGTTAAATATAGCGATTTGATGTTGGAGAATTTCTTTTATTCGTTAAATCCGGTGATTATGCGCAATATCCTTGAACCTGAAGTTTTGTTTATTTTATTTTCGATGTTGCTAGAGTCCATCGATGTTAAGAACGGTCATTTTTGCCGTTTTTTCAGGCAAAAGAAAAATATGTTTGTCATTATTAAAACAGATAATTGTTCTATCAGGGAAGAGTTAAACCGGGAAATTAGTAAACTTAAAATCCCCCCTTCGAAACTGACGAGTTCCTATATTCCGATTTACGATGCGATTTACAAAGGATATATTTACCAATCCGATGATCCTGCAGCGCAAGATCTCTTTTGTAGTATTGTCGAACATATCATGACAAGCTAATCACCATATTCTCTAAAGCATCAATCCAGCGCACAGTGGCATTGAGGCCGGGAACAAGATCGAGCTTAAGACCGCCGGCCTTGATAAATTCACCTCTGTATTCAACGCCAATTTCATATATTGTTTCGAGACAATCGCAGACGAAGGATGGACAAAAGACTAACATCCGTTTTACTCCATTGCGGGCGAGTGTGTGAACTTTTTCTCCCGTATACGGCTGCAACCATGGGTCTTTTCCAAGACGCGACTGAAAAGCGATACTAAATTGTTTAGGATCGATGGATAATTGTTTTGCGATAGCACCGGCTGTGGCATAACATTGAGCAGAATAACAAGAGTGGTTGTTTTCATTAAGGGTTTGACAGCAGGTTTCGCTCAGGCAGGAGCCTCGAAGATCTGCTTTACGGATTTGAGCTTGAGGCAGTCCATGAAAGCTAAAAAGAATATGATCGTAGTCGCAAAGAGGATAATTCTTAGCTGCAAGGCAAAAGGCATCGATGAGATGCGGGTCTGTTTCATAGTGGCTGACGAAATGCATTTGTGGAATGCAATCCCATTTCGATATAAGACTCATCACACACTCATGCACAGATCCGGTAGTTGCAGATGCGTATTGGGGAAATAGGGGAATGACGATCAACCGTTCCACTGCTGCCTGGCGCAATTTGTCGAGGACGCTTTTAAGGGAAGGGTTTTGATAGCGCATTGCCAATCTGACTTCAAACTGATCTCCTAAGCGTTGCTTTAACATCGATTCTACGAGATGTCCATAAACTTTTAACGGAGAGCCTTCTTTCGTCCATATTTTTTTATAAAAGTTAGTCGATTGTCTTAAGCGCGAGGGAATAATGGTAAATCGGACAAGCAACTGTCTGAGAATCCAGTGTGTGTCGATAACCCTTTTATCGGTTAAGAATTCAGCAAGGTAACTTGCGACATCAAAGTAACCGGGCGAATCTGGCGTTCCCAAATTAACGAGCAGCACGCCTGTTTTTTTATTTTGTAGTTTCATGAAGATACTTATAACCAACCATTCATTTAAAAGGGATAAAAAAGCACTGGTTTGCAGGAAAAATACCCACATGTTACAATGCCGTTACATACCGAACGTGATTCAAAAATTGGTTTTTGACGGCGTCGGCTTTGCATCAAAATTTTTGTCTTCACTCGTGCCTTGGCCATAGGCAATGGTCCCTCGCTCCAGACGAAAAATTTTGAGCAGCCTTCTTGTCAAAATCCCAGCTTTTGAACCACCTTCGGTATACTAATACCCTTAACAAAGTTGCCCCCTCGTGGATACACAAACAGTGATGAAATCAATGAGTTGGCTTAGACGTGTTCCAGGCGATCTTTTTCATTTAGATAAAAAACCCTTGATTGGCGATGCCCCTCCATTTCCCTGGGCGGAGTTTTCTGAAGAGCTGGGTCTGAATTTAAAAATAAAAGATATTTCGATAACACCTGGCGAGTTGCAGTGGCGGTCTGCAGAAGATCTATTCAAAGGGCTTGGCGGACAATTAAGAGGATTGTCTTTCGGTATTGTCCCTATAGAAGGGGAGATCTGGTGGGTCATGCCTGAACAAGAGATACTCCGTCTCATCGATCTTTTGATCATAAAGAAAAAAACACCGTCCCAGGAGATCACCGATAGTGATTTTATCTCTACATTTTATCGCTTTCTCGCAATTGAGGCCATCGATGTTTTTGAGAATGTGCAGGCGGATAAAAAATTAGTTGTCACATTAATGGAGGGTGAGGCTCTTCCATCTGCTTCTTCTCTTTGCATGGACGTTTTTGTCAGGGTAGATGACGTTACAATCACCGGACGGATGATCTTGTCTCCTGAATTTCGGGCGTCATGGGTAAAGCGTTACCAACAATCGGGAGTGCGCTTGAATTCTCCTGTGTCAGAAACGCTCGATGTGATCGTACATTTAGAGGCCGGTCGCATCAATCTGAAACCATCGGAATGGAAACAAGTTGCTGTTGGGGATTTTATCATTTTAGATAAATGTTCCCTGGATCCTTCTGAGGACAAGGGAAAAGTTCTTTTAACGATAGGTGAAATTCCCTTTTTTCGCGCGAAAATCAAGCAAAATACATTAAAAATTCTCGAGCATCCGCTTCATTATGAGGTAAATACAATGATGGATAAGACACCAGATACACCAGATGATGACATCGACACAAGCGATAGTTTTCATTTTGATGAAGAGATCACAGAAGAATCGACGACCGAAGAATCGACGACAGAAGAGTCGTCAGCAGAAGAGTCGGTAACAGAAGAATCGACGACAGAAGAACATACCGACACAGATTCAGGATCGGACATATTTGATGTAGACGAGGAACATAATGAGGAGTCAAGCGCTCCCGAAGAGGAAGAGGGAAGCGTTGAAACAGCAGAAAAAATGATACAGGAGAAACAACAGCCGGGATCTCCAATGAAGTTAGAAGATATCCCTCTGCCGGTTGTTATCGAAGTCGGCCGTATTCAACTATCGATCAAAAAACTTTTAGAATTGCAGCCTGGAAATATGCTTGATCTGGATATTCATCCGGATGCCAGTGTGGATATGGTTGTCCATGGGAAAAGAATTGCCCGGGCAGAGTTATTGAAAATCGGAGATTCTTTAGGAGTGCGGATATTAGAGCTTTCGTAACTTCAGTTTTGTTACAGAATTACGCGCCCGTGAGCGTGCCCGTGCCCGCATCTAATTTACCTTTTCCGCTTTCCTTCAGTTTTGTTAAAGAATTACGTGCCCGTGAGCGTGCCCGTGCCCGTGCCCGCATCTAATTTATCTTTTCCGCTTTCCGATTATCCCTCTAGCAGAAAATAAAGTTCGGAAATGGTCAATAAATTCGGGCACGGGCACGGGCACGCTCACGGGCACGAAATCAATTCACCATTAAAGTTCGGTATATTTCGAATTGCCGCTTATTGGTGATTTTATCTGGTCTCTTAAAGCTTCTTTCTATTATAATTTGCAATAAATCAAATATAATAGATTATGACGGAAAATATATTTCACAAACATCCTATAATCTCAGGAGCTTCTCAGAAAAGTCAACATGTTTCTGAGTCCTTATTGATCCCTAAGCAAATAGGTCCGTATCATGTTCTCAATCTATTAGAGTCAGGAGGGATGAGCGTTCTTTATCTTGGCATTCATTCTCAAACCAAAGAACCGGCAGCCATTAAAGTCTTGTCACAAAGATTTTTGTCTTACCCCGATGTGATCAGGCACTTTTTAAATGAGGCTGAGATTATCGGAATGACAGACCATCCTAATATTGTCAAATTACATGAGCATGGACAATGGCCGGGGGGATATTACATAGCGCTTGAGTTTATTCAGGGGTATTCATTAAGGCAAATGATCTTGCGCCAGCCCGTTTCCCTTAAAAGAGCGCTTGAAATTGTTATCGAAATTTCCTATGCATTATGCCATCTGCATACGCATGGAGTTATCCATCGCGATCTCAAACCGGAGAATATTCTCATTACCTATGACCATCAGGTGAAAATGATCGATTTTGGGATCGCTCAGCGCCTTTCTGAGAAGTTGCCTAAAGATGCTCCCCTAAAACAACAAATGATCGGAACACCTATTTATATCAGTCCCGAACAGAGGGAAAACCCCGAGTCGGTGTCATACGCATCGGATATTTATTCTTTAGGCATTATTGCCTATGAACTTGTATTGGGAAAGTTATCTCAGGGGCATATTCATCTTTCCCTCATGCCGAAAGGGTTGCAGAAAGTCTTCAATAAGGCATTGCAGGCTAATCCTAAAGACCGCTATCAGGATGTTGTTGATTTTATTACCGATATTTCGATCTATTGCAATTCCACCGCCATGGCTAAAGAAAAAGCTGCGAGCGATGACGTTAAAGAATTTTTAGAAAACGTGCGCATGAAACCTGGAATATTAACCCCTCCAAAGATTCCAAAATCCCTCCCGATAGACATTTGTTTTTCCAGCAGTATGGGAATGAATCATTATGCAGTTTATGACGATCTTTTTTCCTTTCCCGATGGATCGCTCGGAATATTCCATGTGGAATCTGTCTTAAGTGGAATTGAAGGATTAATGAATATTAGCTTGCTGAAAGGGATGATTCACTCTTCATGGTATCTTAAAACATCCCCGGCAAAATTTTTCAGCATGCTGAATACTCTTATTTGTAATGAAAAGGCAATGAACTGCTATGGGGCGGCCTATTTTATCTATTCCCCTTCCCAGTTTACGTTAACTTATGTGATATGTGGAGAAGTTGACCTGTGGTTTTTGTCTGGCCAAAAAAAGTTGGCAAGCCGGTTAGACGGCACAAATCCTCTTTTGGGCGCAGATATTCATACTAATTTTACCGAAAACACACTTGCCTTTCAGGCAAAAGATTGTGTTATATTACGGTCTTTTGTTGGAAAAACAGGAGAACTGGCTGAATACAAGACGATTCCAACTGCCTTTTTTGATAAAATTCTTCAGGAATCCGATCAAATTTCCTTGGAAAGTTTGCTCAACACAGTACTAACCAAAACAGTTTTAGCCTCTTACAAATCATACCGCGAGCAGACGATCACGTTGATTGGAATTAAAAAAACATAATTTGATAGCATAAAAATTCTGCAATTTGCGATAAAAGAGCTTTTAATGAACTTCACAAAAAAATATCTCATGAGAAAATACAAGTTTATTTCCCGGCCTCTATTTGTCTCCCTGGTGTCTTTAACAGGGGTATTTCAGCCCCTGATTTTGGACAAGCCTAAAATTTATGGGCAATCGGCTGAACCTCAAGGGGCCGGCGGTAAATCCTCAATTGTTTTGCCTGACCTGAATAAGATTCTACAGGCCCATACAAAAGAGAAAGGGCTTTTAAAAGAAACAGGGGAGCTCCAAAGCGAATTAGACGCAAATGGAGGGCTAAAATCGGGGGAAGATTTTTTCTATCCCATGCCTTCATTATCGATCAAACACGGCCCTACAGAGCATCAAGAAACAGCAAAAAGTGCCCCTGCAGAAGAAAACAAACCCATTTCTATTAATTTCAACAACGTCAGCATGATCGAATATATTCGATATGTCAGCAGGATTTCGAATAGAAATTTTATCTTCGATGAAAATGACCTGCAGTTTAATGTCACTATCATTTCGGAAGAACCTGTGACCATCGATAACATTATTACTGCATTATTGCAGGAATTGCGCATTCGCGAATTATCTTTGATCGAACAGGATAATAATTTCATCATCCATAAAAATCCCAAGGTCAACAGTATTTCTCAGGTTGTTTCGGATGTAGTACCTCCCTCAGACCAGGAAAGCAGCATTGTTACCCAGGTATTTCATTTAAATACGCTGCCTCCCGAAAAGGCTTCGATTATTTTACGGCCGCTCGTTTCAGATAATGCCCTTGTTGAAGTGATTCCAAATACGAACCACCTGATTGTTACCGACCTGACTTCGAATGTACGGAAAATCGCTCAATTGATCAAAAGCATAGACGCTCCCGACAGTGGACTTGTCATTGGACAATATGTCAGCAGGCTAAGGCCGATTGAAATTTTAATTCCATTGGCGCAGCAGATCATGGATCCGATCTCGCAAAATCAAACGTTAACATTTATTCCCCATTTAGCTACGAATAGCATTTTTATCGTGGCTGCACCTTTTTTGGTTGAGCGCACCATTGCCATTTTGCAATATCTGGATCAGGAGCAAGGGGAAACGCAGATTTTAAATCTTCGCGATCTTAAGATCAAAAATATTCCAGGCAGGGGAGGAGCGGTGCCCGGTGGTCTGCCAGGGGCAGGTCTGCCGGCGGCGGCCGGGGGTGGGGCGGCTCAGGCAAATCCTCTCCAAACGCCCGGAGGAACATGGTTGCAGGATGAAAACGGCAGGTGGTATTTTAAGCCGAACGTGCCGTCAGGAGGCTCCACAGAAAATCCTCCAACAGGAATCTGGAAAGAAAATGAAAATAAGAATTGGGAATTTGTTCCGGGGAAAGAGAATGAGGTTGTCCGCGGTTCTCAAGAAGGGAATCAACCCAAAGGGCATTGGGTGCAAGATAAAGATGGTAATTGGATTTATGTTCTCGATGCTTTGGAAACATTTCAGCCGGGAGAATTTAATCGGCAATTTGAAGGAAGTCCTGTACTTGCCGGCGGGGTAAAAAAGGAAACTAAATTTTATATTTATAAACTAAAATATCGGCAAGGCGATTCGATCGAGCCCATTTTAAGGCAGATTTCCGACACTTTGCAACAGAATGAAAAAGGGAATGAAGATTTTATCAATGCATTGCGCAGTGTACAATGGTTGAGTACCCCAAATAGCCTGGTGTTCAGCGGTACAGTTGATGCTCTGGAAAAAGTGCGGGCCCTTGTGTTGGAAATAGATATTCCGGTGCGTCAGGTTTTCGTCGAAATGCTGATTTTAGAAACCTCGCTGACCGATTCGCTGCAGTATGGCGTAAGTTATGGAACCCGCTTTGGCGGCGGTGATTTAACTGGCGCCCAAGGCTTTTTATCTGGGCAGGGCCCGTTGGTTGCCGCGCTTGCGACTGCCGGTTTTTCCGGGCTTGGGCAAGCTGCAACAGCAGTTACACAACTTATTCCCAATGGGACTGATTTGGCTAACACGGTGGGCTTCAACCTTGGCGTTATCGGGCGCAAGATTACCCATTGCGGTACAGAATTTGGATCGATTGGAGCTTTGGTCAACGCGTTACATGACCGGTCAATGGACAAGGTTGTATCAAATCCAAAACTTCTCATTGAAGATAATGCGACAGCAGAGATTTTTGTGGGGTTAAATACACCGTACCGCACGCAGTCCATTTCAAATGATATCGGTTCGGTCATTACAAGCAACTTTGAATATGTCGATGTAGGTACTCACTTAACAGTCACCCCTTACATTGGAAATGGAGATATTATCGCTCTCAATATTGCAGAAGAAGTCAGCAGCATTGTTGCAGGATTGATTACAGATGCATCCACAGCGTCCACAAGCCCAGGTCCCACAACGCGGATCCACCGCACAACGACAAGAGTGCACATACCCGACACTTATTTTCTGATCATTAGCGGATTAATGCAGGATGAAGAAGTACGCGACCGAAATCAGGTGCCGTGCCTTGGAGCTGTTCCACTTCTTGGAGCTGGATTTAGCGCCAAAAACAATTCAGACACTAAACGTAATTTGATGATTTTTATCAGACCAAAAATCATCAATACTGAGGAAGAAATTAATAACTTAACGAAACATCAGCAAGACATTTACGACTATAAAAATACTCTAATGAATTCCGACGATTATGAAGTCAGGGAGGCATTGGACTTATTTAACATCAGTCAGACCTGGCACCCGGAAGATGAGCCCTATGATGATGACACAGGAAGGTAAATTATTCACAAACAAAATGCAGAATTGTCTTCGTGCCCGTGAGCGCATCCTATTACCCATAAGTCTAATTAACAATTCAACGCAGAGGCACGGAGACGCTGAGACGCTGAGGAAAACAGGATTTAATTTTGAATTTTCTCTCTTGCCTCCGCGTCTTTGCGTCTCTGCGTCTCTGCGTTTATCCATCGATGTTACGTTGCAGACAAAAATTTTGATGCAAAGCCAACGCCGTCAAAAACCAATTTTTGAATCACCTTCGGTATATTTATCTTGTCCGAACTTTATTTCCTGGTTGAAATTTGCGGGGAAAAAAATTCGGAAAATAATCAATAAATTCGGGCAAGGGCACGGGCACGGGCAAGGGCACGAAAACATTTTTTCAGTTACGAGTGGTATATACATATTTCTATGTGCTCTGTGTGTAGTCCTCACCGGATGTCAAAGAGATGCTCTTTGCCTTAAGCCGGCAATCAACTATCTGGTATCGGAGCGCAACTTTGAGAAACTGCCAAGTCCCTTTCCCCCATTGACGCCTGAAGAGTCAGGGGCCAATTGGGCGCATGAGATATCGATAGGGAGGCAGTTTGCTAAAGAACTGGACCTTTATAGAGCTATTACGTGCTTTAAAACAGCCCTCTTTCTTGTTCCTCCTGATTGTACCGACCGCCGGCTTGAAATCGAGTATGAAATTTTTCTATCCTATTATATTGGCGGCAAATATGAAAGCGCCATTGAAATAGTGGAGACGGGGTCTTTAAGTCGGGTTACAGGTTCGTTTCCCCCTATCCACGATCTCCTGGTTGCCCTTTATGATGCCTATATTAAAACAGATCAAAGGGACAAAGCGGAACGTATTCTTTGCCTGATCCATTCTTTTGATCCATCTACGGCAGGCAATCTCACATTGGAAACTGCGATCATGGATGCTGATTTTCCCACAATCGCGGAATCGGTCGAATCTGCCGGAGCAGACTCTTCCGTACCCCAATTTTTATGCGAGTATCGCTTTTACGAAAAATCAATTCCCAAAGCAAGAGCTTTAAATGCTGTGCTGCCAGGGGCCGGCTATTACTATGTCGGGCAAAAACGTGCAGCGGTGACAAGTTTTTTGATCAACGCCCTTTTTATTGCCGCTTCCTACCAGTTGTTTGACCGTGGGCTTGTTCCTGCTGCCATCATCACATCGAGTTTAGAAATTGGATGGTATTTGGGGGGAATTAATGGTGCCGGCCTTGCTGCGAGAGAGTATAATGAACGTCTTTATGAAAAACTTGGGAAAGAAACGCTGATTAAAGATCGTTTGTTTCCCATTCTCATGTTTGAAATGGGTTTTTGAAAGGGAAATCATGAAAGCATGTTTTCAGCTTATTTATTTGAGTTTTCTTTTGAGTCTTCATCTGCAAGCAAGTTTTTTATGCGAAGGACCATGGGGGAAGGACAGTGATTTGACAAATCAACTGAAAGACTCTGTATGTTCGACCGGGCATGCTAATTCTTGCAACACTCCTCTATTTGGGAAATTTGCTGAAACGATGATCCGTTTTCATCAGGAAGTGATCTCACCTGCTGACGGCCCCCGCAGTCATTTCATTCCAAGCAGTTCTCAGTATACTCTTAATGCGATGCGCAAATACGGTTTTTTTCAGGGGGTGATGCATGGATGCGACAGGCTGATGCGCGAAAATGAGGACCCTTGGGTGTATCGTTTGACTAAAGATCCTGCCGGCAACCTCATCAAGTATGATCCCGTTCCTTAAAATTTCCTTGAAAAAAAATAATAATTGGTATACACTTCAGTTATATTTATTAATTAACATGTAAAAAATTGATTGTGGAGTTTTAAATATGCATACTATACCTGGTGACAAAGTAATTTATCTGGATGAAATTAAAAGAGACGGAGATACTACTATATCTGATGCGGTTTTGTTATTGCGATCTGTTGCTGGAGCTGGCTTAAAAAAATATGAAAATTGGTATGATGACACAAAAAGCCTGAGATTGCAAAATCACACAAAAGTTATCTATAATGATATATTAACACACAAAGAGATATATCCAGCAGTAAAAAAATTAGTTGACACAGGTCATCGAATCACAGGTTTAGTGCTTGCTACTTTTGGTTTGGAAGATGCGTTAATATTTGCCAGAAGTGTATTGACAGCAGAGAATGCAAATGAAATACAAAATGTATTCCCTATGATGGCTAAAGATGCGGTGATTATTTTATCTAGCCGTCTTTTGCCACTTCGCGGTCTTCAAGCAGGTGCTCCCGAGTCAGATTCAAATATAAATAGGACTATCGCTTACTTGGCTCCTGGAAAAATGGTAATCGCTCCAGCGAAGTCAACTTCAATGGATACTACAATTTTTTCATGGAACGACAAGGAGTTGCATGCTAAATTTTTTTCATCAGGAAAAAATATAACATTAAAATACCAATTACCTAAGTAGATTGGCATCTAAGGCTTGTGTATGCTCAACCAGGGCATGTCAATTCTTGCAACACTCCTCTATTTGGGAAATTTGCTGAAACGATGATCCGTTTTCATCAGGAAGTGATCTCCCCGGCCGACGGCCCCCGCAGTCATTTCATCCCCAGCAGCTCTCAATATACCCTTGATGCGATGCGCAAATACGGTTTTTTTCAGGGGGTGATGTATGGATGCGACAGGCTGATGCGCGAAAACGAGGACCCTTGGGTGTATCGTTTGACTAAAGATCCTGCCGGCAACCTCATCAAGTATGATCCCGTTCCTTAAAATTCCTTGCAAAAAACATAATAATTGGCGTATGTTTTTCTCGGTGTATTTACTATTAACCATATAAAAAAATAACTCCCAGCAAGGGAAATTAACAAAAGGAATAGACTATGACACTGCCTGCCAATAATTTGCAAAAGCTGTCACAAGTAGAAGCATTCGTTGATCAAAACAAACCAGTGGGGGTAAGCCAGGATGGAAAAAGATTTTTGATTACCTCCGGAATACCCAGTCTTGACGCAAGAATAACCCCGGCTGCAGCCCTCCTCGGCAGAATCGACAATCTTAAGACAGCACAAACCAGGATCAAACAAATGATGGATAATCCGCGGTTTGCGACAACAGCACAAGAAAAAAGGGATAAAGTTACACAGTTGAAAGATAAATGTGAATCTTATCTCAAGATGAGTCGGACGTTAAGGGCATTCCATGAGAATCCATCTGGTTCGCCTCGATTCCAGGCATCATATAACCTAACTATCAATGGCTGGCCTGCCACTGTCACTGTCGAATGGGTTGAGCTTGAATAAGCAAATTACCCAATAAGTCTAAACAGCCGAAGAGGCCGCAGAGGCGCTTAATTCAATATTATCTTGCCTTCGTTCCGCCTCTTTGGCGTCTCCCATCTTGATGAGATAGTGGGCTCTGCGCATCGCTTTGACCATATATTGATGGGGATGTTTTTCATCGAAGACAAAAAGGTTGTCCTTGCCGATTAATTCTACCATCCCCGAATCGCTAAGGACATCCCAAACTTGCTGCAGCATTCCACAAGCGATTAAAAATCTGCGGGAGCCTTTCAGATAATCATGCAGCTGATTGAGCGCAAGGCAAACGGTAGCATCGATGTCCCGGGCATTTTTCAGCTGCAAAATAATCACTTTTGTCGATGTATCATCTTCGGCTATTGCTTTAAGGGTCGTCTGGAAAATATCGGCAGCGCCAAAAAAAAGTTCTCCTTCCACTTTAATAATGCGGATCGTCCGATGTTCATGCAAATGGGTTGTTTCGAGTTTGCATAATTCGCCTTGGGTATCGATATCATATTCGACAAGTTGCGGCAGGGCGGCTTTTTTTAAATAGAGGGTAACAGAAATCATGACGCCGATGTAAAAGGCAATGTCCAAACTCAAAAAAATGCAGGACAATAAAGTCACCCATAATACCAGGGCATCGGAATTCGTTGCTTTCATGCACAGGAAGAATTGTTTGGGCTGAACAAGGGTAGCACTTGTCACAAGCAATAATGCGGAAAGGGCTGCCATGGGGATATGCATGATCAAAAAGCTAAAACAAAAAATGACAAATGCGACAAAAATAATATTCAGGATGGCAGAAAGGCGGGTTTGAGCACCCAGTGAGTAGTTGAGTACGCTTCGGGAAGGACTTGCGGAAACGGGCATGGCTGAAATTAACGATGAGCATAAATTGCCAAGTCCGATCCCAAAAATTTCCTGGTTGACAGCTAACCTTTGTCCTGAATTTGCCGAAATTGTTTTTGCAACGGAAGTTGTCTCCATAATACTTAGTAAGGCAATGGCAAACGCTAAGGGAAGCAATTGGTTCAATAAGGCGATATCAAAAAAGGGAAGGACAACATGCGGCCAGATGTTGCTTAAGTCTCCCTTGTCTGCAATTAAGATCACTTCTTTCCACTGAGTGAGCACACCTCCTTCCGTCGAGATAGAGGCGAAAAACGGGCTGTTTAAAAAATAAATCGATAATGTGCTTAAAGCTAGCATGATCAGGGAAGAGGGAACCCTTCGGTCAAAACGTTTTAGTAGCAACAAAACAATGAGACTGACAATTCCAACAATTGCCGTAGGGATATGCAATTGATTAAGATGGGTAAAGAGATGCCATCCTTTTTTATAAATGGCATGATCCCCAAAAATTGTTGGAATGCCTAAAAAGGGAAAGGACTGATTGACTAAGACCGCGATAGCAGTGCCGGTGATATAGCCAATGATCACAGAATGACTGATAAATTGTGTTAGCCTTCCCAGTTTGGCGCCCGCTATAAATAGTTGGATGATTCCGATCAATAATGTCAATTGCGTGAGGATTTGCAAGGAAGCTAAGTCTCTGTTTTCCCCTATTTCCCCACGATAATAGGAGAAGAGAATTTGGGCAGTTCCTGCCTGCATTAAAATAGCAATGGCGTTGCTCGGTCCCACAATGAGGTGGCGGGATGATCCAAAAATGGCTGCAATGAGCGATGAGTAGATGGAGGCAAGCAAACCTGTCATCAGGGGAAGCCCTGCCAATAGAGCATAAGCCATCGCCTGGGGGACAGTGAGTAGAGCGACCGAAAGTGCAGCTAACAAATCTCGATGAAACTGGGAAAGGGAATAGTTTTTTAATTCTTTAGCTATAGAAAAAAGGGAAATGTCATCAGAATGTATTTGTGTCTGCATAAAAACTCAAGGCTGGACAACCAGGGATGATTGGCACAAAAAGTCGAATATTAATTACAATCATTGCTGTTACTTTTGTTTTTGTCAAGGAGGAGATAAAGTAGTCCAGGTGACCGGACATTAAAACAATTTATTGAAACACAGAGATACAGAGGGCACAGAGAATTTCTTTTTTGCCGAAAGGAAAAGAAATAGCCTGTTTTTCGCTTCCGCGGAAAAAAAGATGTGCAATAGCTTGTCTCTATGTTCTCCGTGCCTCTGTGTTTAAAATATTTGTTTTAATGTCCGGTCACCTGCCCATTGAATTGACAAAATTGACTTCTATCTTTTCTTCGTGCGATAATACAATGGAATATTTAGTAAAATGTAAACTTTCTTTTTATGATTTATTAATTAGAAATTAATAACTCTATTATTTTGGGAGCGCTATGAAGTTGGAATCAGTTCAGGATTTTTGCCGTTGGTATTTCTTTAAAGACCCAAAGAATCAGGATCTTGCGAAAACTGGTTACCGGTCTAAATCATCCGCCACGTTTGTTAAAGTCCTATCTTATTTCACGTTCATTGCGCCATTGAGTATTGGATTGGTCTATGGTTTATCTCAGATAGCTAAGCGCTTTTCTCCAGAGCTTTCCAAGAAAAATCAAGAGGTTAGCGATCGCATCTCGCAGAAAGCTAAGGATGCCGATATCATTCCCCAAAAGACCCAACCAAAAGACGACAATACAGGGAGCGAGAAACCGGACGACGCACCGGTCAAACCAAGCGACGCACCGGTCAAACCAAGCGATGCACCGGTCAAACCAGACAACGCACCGGTCAAACCAAGCGACGCACCGGTCAAACCAGACGAAGTACCGGTCGCAGAGCCATCTGCCCAACCAAAAGACGACAATATTGGTGCCGGCAAAGCAGTCAATGTATTCACTGAAATGACTACAGCGGTAAATGAGATGTTGAAAAGAAGCCTGGGAACCCCCACACCAGAAAATGCTATATTTAAAGAATATGCAGGATTATTAAAAAAATATGAGAACAATCAGCTCGATTGTGCGAAAATTTTATTACAAGAATTACCCGGTGCCATTGCAAAGATACTCTCCCGGAAGCTTACCCCTGACCGCAAAGATAGAATTTTAGATAAATTAGCTGCCGGGTTAAGTCAAATATTGATTGATAACAAGGATTCAACGGATCTCTTGATGAAACAAATTAGAGAGACATTTGATCCGAAATTAGTTGCTGAGATTGAGAAAAAAATAGCTGCCCCCGTTTTAGCTGGTCCGGAGCAGAGTATTCCTCCACCCCCACTCGAAGAACCGCCAAAAATATCGCCTCAACTCCAGCCCTTGGCTACTCCCCCTAAGGTTCCTGCTCCAATCACCGTGGCTCCCGTGGAATCTCCCCCACTCGAAACAGCAGTCATTGATCCGGAGGTAGAAGCGGCCATTATCGCAATCCTTGGTGAAGGGAATTTCAAACAACATGTGCAAATAGAGCAATCCATTGCCGATATATTTAAAAAATACCAGAATTTATTGGACAATCACAAAGCAAACGCATACAGTTGCGCAATTGGTTTATTAAAGCACCTGCCTGCACGTTTAAATGCTCTTACGCAAGGCAACGCTCAACGCACAGGCAAAGCGCACGCAAGATTATTGCCTCAATTGAAAGAAGTCGTGATAAGGGATTATCAGAATGAAGACTCACTGATTCATTTAATGAAAGCAGTTGAAAAATCATTTCCTGCAGATTTTGTCAATAAGCTGAAAAAAGAAATAGACGATTACTTCATCAAATTGCCCATTTCTGAAAAGTCACTGAAAGTGCAAGTGAATAGCGTATATCAGTGGTCCGCATATGCTCATCCTAAAGATCATCTTTTTTTAACCGGGTGGTTTACCCATGCCCTTCAGGAAATCCCAGCGATTACAGATGTTTCATTAAAAATTGAACTTCTGACTCATGCAAAAGAACATATCGCAAAACAACCAGCTGAAATTGCTGTACAAATCAAAGCCCTTTCGGATAACTTCCTCCAAAGACGCAAAGAAATGATCGCTTTTATTTCCGACAATGTCCAGCGAGAGGATATTCATTCTAAAATTCCTTTACTTAAAAGTGTTTTTATCGAAGAATCTCAAGGGAAACTGGTATGTGACTTATTAGGTGCCAAAGTAGCATTTGTGGACCTGATGAGCGATATCTTGCCAAAAGACAGCTTAGCAGCCGACGACTATACTAAATTCACTATAGAGTTTATTCCAATCTATATCGATACATTTGAGGAAGCAAAAAAAAACGAGACGGAAGAGTGCAAGCTAATTTTTGAATCCATGCATGATCTTTTTACGACTTTTATCGCCCAGATGACTATAGGAAAAGATCAGAAGGGGGCGGTAATACCAATTCCTACTTTGAAAGCTGGAAAAGTAAATTATGACAGATTTGCGGCAGTTTATGGCGAAGCTGCATTAGAAATTGAAATAAATACAAAAAATGACGTTGCTATTGCGAGAGATCTTGAAGTCCAGGAATATCGGGAAAGATTGCGACGACAACGCCCTTGAAAGGGAGCGCCTGCAAGGGCAACGGAGAGAGAATGATTTTGACGCACAAGACATCGCCGAGAATCCCGACATTCCAGAGGAATAAAGACAATCCAATTTTTCTGTCTTGACAATGTCGTTATATTGATGTCTAATTTACTGCAACTCCACAATGATCACACCAAGGATCACACCAAAGGATTGACATGGCCGATTCAGAATTTATCCCTTATGCCAGACAAAGTATCACGCAAGAAGATGTCGAAGCAGTTGCCCATGCTTTAAAGGGGAATGTCATCACTCGGGGGCCTCTTGTTGAAGCTTTTGAGCAAGCAGTGGCTGATTATTGCCATGTCAAATATGCCGTTGCTTTTTCCAGTGGTTCTACGGCTCTTTTAGCAGCATACAGGGCGGCAGACATTAGACCGGGAGATAAGATCCTGACCACCCCAAACTCTTTTATCGCAACGACCGGTTCGGCTGTCCTTTGCGGTGCCACTCCTGTTTTTATCGACATTGACCCACAGACGGCAAATATCGATCTCGATCAACTTAAATTGAATGTAGAAGTCTCCTCATCAGGAAGAAAAACAGTGATTGCCCCTGTTCATTTTGCTGGTGTCCCTGTCGATATGGAAAAGATCGGGAAAATGTTGACCAGTTCGCAACAAATCGTGATTGAAGATGCAGCGCATGCGATTGGATCGCGTTATAAAGATGGGCAAATGGTCGGCTGTTGCGCCTGGAGCGATATGACAATATTTAGTTTCCATCCCGCCAAAACGATGACAACTGGAGAGGGGGGAATGGTGACAACCAATAACCCCGATCTTTATCATCTTTTAAGGCGATTCCGGAACAATTGCATAGAGCGCGATCCCAAATATTTGCAGCTGCCCCCAAATCCCTGGCATTATGAAGTGACAGAATGCGGCAGTAATTACAATTTTACGGAAATGCAGGCAGCCTTAGGCTTAAGCCAGCTTAAGCGCATTGATGCTTTCATCAGTAAAAGACAGCGTCTTGTGGCCCTTTATAAGGAGCGTTTGCACCATGTAAAGAATGTACGTTTCTTGCAGTATGACAGGCCAGATGACGTAAGCCCCCACCTTTGTGTAGTCCGCATCGATTATTCCGCATTTAAAACAACCCGCAAGCAATTGATGGAGTCTTTAATCGGGAAAAATATCGGAACGCAGGTTCATTACATCCCTATCTATAAGCACCCTGTTTTTGCCGATCAAATCGGCGACATTTCAGAATATTTTCCTGCTATGGAAGGATATTTCGCTGAATGCTTGTCATTGCCTTTATACTACGATCTGTCGGAAGAACAGGTCATCATGATAGCAGAGGAATTGAAGCGATCTCTTGTCAGCAAGAGATAAGCTCTATCCCTTTACCGAACTTTCATTGCAGATTTAATGATAATCCTTTATCCTTTGTATAGTTTTTACAAGTTTAAAAAACCTGCCTTCACATTCGAATGCAGCACCTTTGAAATCTATACCGAAGGTTGTTCAAAAGTTGGGATTTTGACAAGGAGGCTGCTCAAAATTTTTCGTCTGGAACGAGTGACCATTGCCAATGGCCAAGGCACGAGTGAAGACAAAAATTTTGATGCAAAGCCGACGCCGTCAAAAACCAATTTTTGAATCACGTTCGGTATAATATAAACCCATTACTAAAGAGGTTAATTTTCATGTCGTATGCTTATGAACTGGCATTTGGGTCAGGGATCCTTGCTCTTGTTTATGGACTCATAATGATCCGTTCCATTTTATCGATGAGCCAAGGATCTGAACAAATGCAAAAAATTGCGCAGGCAATTCAAGAAGGGGCAAGAGCTTATTTGAATCGCCAGTATCAGGTAATTACCGTTGTTGGTGTTGTCATCTGTGCTTTATTAACATCGTTGCTTGGCAAATATGTCGGTATTGGATTTTTGATCGGTGCTGTTCTATCAGGATTAGCAGGCTATATCGGCATGAATGTCTCCGTAAGAGCCAATGTGCGTACCAGTGAGTCGGCAAGACTCGGGTTACAGTCCGCACTAAATGTGGCATTTAAAGCAGGGGCAATTACCGGTCTCCTGGTCGTCGGTCTTGGCATTCTTGGGTTGACCGGCTACTATCTGTTTTTAACAAAACAAGGACTTGATATCCGCACGCAAATGGAAGCTTTAGTGGCGCTTGGGTTTGGCGCTTCTTTAATATCGATCTTTGCAAGATTGGGTGGCGGTATTTTTACTAAAGGTGCCGATGTCGGTGCAGATCTCGTCGGCAAAATAGAAGCGGGTATTCCAGAGGACGATCCTCGAAATCCGGCTGTGATAGCAGATAATGTCGGCGATAATGTCGGCGATTGTGCAGGGATGGCGGCTGACCTTTTCGAAACATACGTTGTGACAATTGTCGGTACCATGGTGATGGCCGGTATTTATTTTACCGGAAGAGTGCTTGGCATCATGATGCTCTATCCGTTGGTGATTTGCGCTGTATGTGTGCTTGCATCAATTATTGGGACATTTTTTGTTCGTCTGGGTAAATCTCAGAACATTATGAAAGCCCTTTATAAGGGATTCCTTGTGACAGCTGTGCTATCTGCCATTGCCATCGTCTTTGTCACCAAATCGATGCTGGGGTTCGATGAAACTTTTGTTGTCAATAAAGTTGCCTTCACCGGCGTCAATTTACTTTGGTGCTGTTTAACCGGCCTGGTTGTCACTGGTTTATTGATGTGGATTACAGAATACTATACTTTGACAAGGCATCGTCCTGTAATAAGCATTGCTCAGGCATCGACAACCGGTCATGGAACGAATATTATCCAGGGGCTGGCTGTTTCCATGGAGGCTACGGCGCTACCGGTGATTGTTATTTGCATTGGCATCCTTGTTGCCTACACTAATGCACATCTTTTTGGGATCGCCATTGCTGCTACATCTATGCTGGCTTTGGCCGGCATGATCATCGCGTTGGATGCTTACGGTCCAGTGACCGACAATGCCGGTGGTATTGCAGAGATGTCCAATATGCCAGCTGCAGTCCGCAAGACGACAGATGCATTAGATGCTGTTGGTAATACCACTAAGGCTGTTACAAAAGGGTATGCGATCGGCTCAGCCGGCTTTGCTTCCTTAGTTCTTTTCTCCGCATTTATTGAGGACTTGCGCCATTATTTTGGTGCCAGCCAGTGTGACTTTTCTTTAGAGAACGCTTATGTTGTCATCGGATTGTTTATTGGCGGAGCTTTGCCCTATTTGTTTGGAGCAATGAGCATGATGGCCGTTGGCCGGGCTGCAGGTTCCGTCGTTGTGGAAGTTCGTCGCCAGTTCAAAGAGATTCCCGGAATTATGGAAGGAACTGGACGTCCTAATTACGCAAAAGCAGTTGATCTCTTAACTAAAGCCGCGATTAAAGAGATGATCCTTCCTTCTTTGCTTCCTGTTTTAGCCCCCATCGTTCTTTATTTGCTGATCAATTTCTTTGTCGGGCAGTCCCAGGCATTTGTGGCTGTCGGTTCTATGCTGCTTGGTGTCGTTGTGACAGGGCTGTTTGTGGGACTGTCTATGACATCGGGAGGCGGAGCTTGGGACAATGCTAAAAAATTGATCGAAGAGGGAAGTCACGGTGGAAAAGGGTCAGATGCTCACCATGCTGCCGTTACCGGCGATACCGTCGGCGATCCATACAAAGATACAGCCGGCCCTGCGATCAACCCCATGATCAAGATCACAAATATCGTGGCATTATTAATGCTGGCTATCCTTCATGCTCTCACGCATTGATCTGTAGCTACCCGTAGTTACCCGTAGCCACCCGTAGCTACAGCAGTCTACGCTAACGTCCCGTAACTGCAGCTGTCCTCGCTAAAGCTCGGGCAGCTTTGCTACGGGCTACAAAAAGAAGAACCGCTCCGCGGTTAGTCCTTTTTCTTTTGTTACCCGTAGCAAAGCTGCCGAGCATTAGCGAGGACAGCTGCAGTTACGGGTAAAGCGAAGATTGCGGTTATGATTATGCAGGTCTTAGATACTGCAGAATCCAGCGTTAGCTGGATCTCTTTTTGTAGCCCGTAGCAAAGCAGCCGAGCATTAGCGAATGCTGCTGCAGCTACGGGTAACAAGGGAAAAAGAAGAACCGCGGAAGCGGTTCTTCTTTTTTTTTGGATGTTTTGAAACTGTATTAAGGTTTGTACGAGCCGATTTGTTCTGCAGCCTGGCTGTAACCTAATGATAATAGATGTGCTTTTACGGCTTGGCGATTATCGCTTTCTGAAGGTGATACAGAAAGCCCAAGCGATTTGGCAAATTGTCCTACTGCTGCAATCCTGTCCGCATCATTTGTAAAGGGTTGCCCCAGAAAAACAGCCATTACTTGATAATAATCTGCAGGGGGCCAGGACGCTTGTTGCCGCGTCAACTTGTTGAAGGCTTCTTTTAGGACGTTGTTTTTATCGACTGTTATAGTGAGCATGGACGTGGACATGGACTTGAGGGCTGCAGGTGCAACATCAAAAGGTTGTTTAAGGATAGCAATGACCCCGGCCCCAAATTTTTTATCGATTGCCTGGTTAAGTACACTAGCTAATATGTCGTTTTTTGATCCTGCAAGAGGGGAAAGAGCACTATTTGCACCAAATGGTTGACCGAGAATAAAGTTCAAGGTCTCATCATTTTTAATATCTATGGCCATTTCAAGGGCTTCTTTTAATACCGCATTCCTTTCATATCCCATATCAAAAGACTGCTTAAATATAGCAACAACAGCTTCATTGAATTGGAGACCCATGGCTTTTTTGAGAGCTTTTGTTAACATGATATTTCTTTTGATGGCATCAAAGGGTTGGGCAATTATGGCAACTACTGCCTCGCTAAATTTTTTCTCGATCGCAGCATCAAGACCCTTTTCTAACATGTTTTCCTTTCTCGGTTTATCTATAGGCTGAGTAAGTATCAGATTGAGGACTTCTACAAAGTGGTTATTGATCGCTCTAAGAAAAGCATCTTTTAACATATCATCTTTTAAAGGTGAATGATGGAAAGGTTCATTGATCATCGCAATTGCCGTTTTGAGCAATCTTTTATCGATTGCTTTTTCAAGAGCTATCTTTACCGATTTATCTTTTAATGCACTCGCAGGCGATTGTCTGATCAATGGTACTGCAAGCTCCAGTTGATCAGCCTTGATTAACGCTTGAAAAGCTTCCTGATCACGCCATGATAATTGTTCTTTTGTCGTAAATTTACCCATTATGGAGAGAGCGTCCTCAAATTTTGCTTGAGTGATCAATTGGAGAACGCGATCATAGTGTTCGTTTATGGCGATAAATTCCTGGAAAACAGAGCGAGCCCCAAGGTCAGAAAGTTGTTCGCTCATTTCTCTTGCTTCAGAATATTTTTTTTGCTGGAGTAATTCCCAAAATTGATCAAACCCATTGATTTGTGTGCCAGGTTGCGCCTGATCCATCAATTGTCCCTCAATGTGGCTGGCGGTAAGCTGTTTAATTAAGAATAAGCTCGGAGTTGTTGTCCCCGAGGACATCGAGTAAATCAGTTTCGCAGGAGGAAGCGGCACAGAAAAGACTGGAGGTACAAAAAAAGACTGAGGGGTTGGAGAAGGAGGACTAGTGGGTTTAGGAGAAGGCTTAGGAGGTGGAGGCGGCACTGAAGAAGAAGCTGGTTCAGGCTTTGGCTTAGGAGGAAGAGCAGTTGGCTTAGGAGAAGGCTCAGGTTTAGGCAGTTTTTGATGAGCTTCCTCTGTCAAGGTCTTTTCTAACTCTTTAGAGAAAAATGTTTCATCCAGTATTGCAGCAACAGTTTGAGGCGTGTTGGCCTTAATTGCCCGGTAAAAAGCGTTTTTTAGTATTTCATCTTTAAACTTGCTTACAGGCAATTCAGATGCCAATTGAAGAGCTAATTCTAATTGCCCTTCTGCAATTAAAGCCAAAACGGCTTCATGTATGAATTTTTGTACATCTTCTTTTTTGGCAGATGCAGGATCTCGTTCATCGAGTACTTTTTTGATGAGTTGAAAAGCTTCATTAAATTGTTTTTGACTGGTCAAAAGAATAGCCCGTTCGCAATTCTCTTTTGCTGTAATATATGCTTTCACTGAGTTCAAGAGTCTATTCACTTCATTAGAGGAAGAATAAACCTTTTGTTGTTCCGCAATGAGATCGTAGGCTTCCTTGTATTGTTTTTTTTGGACCAATTCCCAGATTGGATCGAGCACTTTCTTCATGGCTTCTTGGGAGATGTCAACTTTCTTTGGCATTTCTGGTTGAGCGGGCACGAGAGGTGGAGTTTGCGACTCAGAAGTTGGTTTAGAGGTTTCTCTCTGTGAGGGTGTCGGTGTCGTTTTTTGACTCAGGTCAAGGGCGGTATCGTCTTTGCTAAAGCCTTTAGTCGGTGTATTTTCCCCTATTGCTGCACAGTATATTTCGGAAATGATCTCTTTTTTGTGGATCTCTTCGTTCCAGTGGGCAATTTTTTTGTTTTTGAGGGCGGCCCCACGGGTGATAAAAGAAATGACTTTGACAAACAATGCTTGAAAAACATACTGCAAGCGTCCCATCTGATGATGAGCGGTTGCCTTGTATTTTCTTTTGGGATCTTTGACCTCCGATTGCACAGAAAATTGTGTAGTCGGTGTCCAACCATGGCTTGCAGCATCTGATGGATCTTTAAAAACGCGCATGATTATATTGCTTTGTAATAATTAGTTAATTTGTTTTGATTATATCACAAAAATTAATATTATCATAGATATTTATAACACTTAATTCCGCTAGAAATTGCGTTTAGTGCGATGACGCTGGTAATGGCGTTCAATCCCATTGGCGACTTCTTCGGGGTCATCAGTGATATGAATGCGTTCGATATCTTCTTCGGATATGCACCCTGATTTAAGCAATGACTCCTTCATCCAATCCATCAGTCCCTCCCAATGCGATTTGCCCATCATATAAATGGGGAAGGGAAGGATTTTTTTTGTCTGGATCAATGTCAGCGCTTCAAATAATTCATCGAGGGTCCCAACACCGCCGGGAAGAAAGACATATCCTTGGGCGTAACGGATGAACATGACCTTTCGTACAAAAAAGTACCTGAAGTGCAGATTGTACTTTGGATCGATGAACTGGTTGGATGCAGATTCCATGGGAAGATCGATGCTAAGCCCGCACGAATGTCCTGAGACTGACTGGGCTCCCTTATTGGCAGCTTCCATGATCCCTGGCCCCCCGCCGGTAATGATGGCAAATCCTCGTCTTGCTATATGTTGGGAGACATCGATGGCAAGGTTATAGTAGACAGAAGCCGGCGGAAGCCTTGCAGAACCAAATATGGAAACAGACGGGCCGATATTTGTCATATTTTCAAAACCATCGACAAACTCAGAGATGATGCGAAAAACGCGCCAGGCATCGGCGCTTGGCATTTGCGATTCAAGTTCAGGATTGATATCAGTCATTTTTATTCCCTCGAACAAGTTTATTCCCCCGGACAAAATTTAAGGAAAGATAATTGGCAAAAATTCCGGAAGCCTTTTTTCTTTGGAGCGAAGTCCCATATAAACTCTCCGGATGTTTCATTATTTCATTGATCATATTAATGTCAAGATAGTGGCCCATTCCGGCTGATGGTTGAAATTCTTCCGTTTTGGAAGGTTTTGGCCGCACATTATGCGGACACACATTTTGACAGATATCGCAACCGAAGAGGTAACCGGGATTTTTTTTTCTGATCTCCTCCGGAATTTCTTTTTTCGATTCGATCAGATGATAAGAAAGACATTTTGTTGCATCGAGCTCATAGGGATTAGCAAAAGCCCCTGTTGGACAAGCATCGAGACAGCGGGTGCAGCTTCCGCACCTTGGCAGGCGGATCTCCAGGGAGGAATCTGTAAATGGCAATGTAAGGGTAGTGAGAAGGCCGGAAAGGAGTGTAAAGGTGCCAAAACGGCGATGGATCAGCAGCGTGTTTTTCCCAAACCACCCGAGGCCAGCCTTCACAGCTAAAGCTTTTTCAAGAAGGGGGGCCGAGTCGCTAAATCCTTTGGCAATATTGGTTTGACCCGATTTTTCCTCCATCCATGCAATGAATTTTTTTAAGCGTTTGCGATGAACGTTATGATAATCTTTGCCTCTGGCATAAGAGGCAATCATGCCGCTTTCTTCTGGATAAGTTTCAGATGGCTGTTTATAGGATGAGACGAAAATAATCGCTGAGACGGCGTTCTCAAGCAAGGATTGCGGATTGCAGCGCATGTTATTTTGCATATAGGTCATGTCGCCTGCATATCCATTGGCGATCCATGTTTCGTATGCGCGTTTGTCTTCTTCGGGAATGAGTGCCGAGGTGATTCCGATGTCATCAAACCCAAGTTCGATTGCTTTCGCACGCAATTCAGCAAGTGAGAATTCTAGGTCAGTCATTTGTTTTTCAAAAGATGGGAGAACAATATATTCATCCGCTTTTTACCGTTGGTCGACTTTCTGATTTCCTGATTGCCATTGGCGACTTCATGCAAGTTTTCTATAGCGATAAAGGCTAAGGGATCTTCCCGGTGAACGAGCTCTTTAAGTTCAGAAAGTTGGAGCCTTTCAGCAATAACATAGAGAATCTCGCGCGCTTCGCCGGAAAATCCCCCTCTGCCATACATGATCGTCAACCCAAGTCCCAGTTTATAAATGATTTCCTCGGCGATTTTCTTAGAATGGGAGGAAATAATGATCACCGATTTTGTTTCATCCAGTCCAACAATGACAGCATCCATAATTTTAATTACGACAGCATACATGATCAGTGAAAGAAGGGGGGGATGCCAATCCTGAAACACTAAACCCGCGGTACCAAAGACAATAATGTTGCACGCAAGAACAACCTGCCCTACAGTAAATCCAAGCTTTCGGTTGATGATTATTCCTAAAATCTCAGTGCCATCGATGCAGCCCCCATATCGGATGATCAGGCCGCATCCAACGCCCAAAATTGCTCCTCCAATGACGACAACCTCCAGCACTTCACCCTGAAACCCGGTATGCAGGAAATGATTAAAGTAGGTGAGCGAGGCTTCGAAGACAACAACGGCAAATAACATATGCATGAGAAATATCTTTCCAATAAAGCGGTAGGCCAGGATCAGAAAGGGAAGCGTCAGTAAAAGAAAGGAGACAGGCAGATAGCTTTGTCCGAAGACTCTTGCTAAAATCATGGCCAATCCAACGACGCCGCCGTCAATGAGCTTGTTTGGCGTCAGAAAGTAAGCGATGGAAAATGCCGCAAAGAAAGCCCCAACGGCAATAAAAAAGCAATTGATACAGTGTGCTGTCAATGTTTTTACATGGGATTTTTGCGGTTGCATATAGCTCTTTCCAGTTTTGAGGGTAAGAGCTTCCTTATACCAGAATTTTCATTAAATGTCATCTTAATCGGGATAAATTAAGAAATTAGCTACCAGTGAACGCGCACGAACTTAAGACAGAAATGCGATTTTTTAAAACCTGAATTTCTTTCGAGAAATCACACTCCAATTGATATGTTGTATTAAACTTCTGGAAGAAATTCAGTATTTTTTGATGTTGCTCTAATAAGCTGGTATGAGTCAGATAACAAATTTTTGCCATATCCTGGAGGCAAAAAAGGAGGGGGCGATCATCCAATTCGGTTAAGTTCATGTAGCCTCCTATATTGCATTCATAATCAGTGCAATGGGGAAGACCGCGCATATGACCAAATTCATGAGTGGTAATCTTCATCATCCTCAAGAGGCATGTTTGAAAAGCTTTAGTACCTAAGGTTGGGTCCCCGAATCGGCAATTTGACCAAATTCCCGTATCTGAAGAACCGCAACCAAAAACAAAATTTCTTAGCTGTCTTGTGAACAGATCTTTGTTTGTAAATGCCAATATTTGTCCATTTTTCTCCGAATCATTTTCTACTTCAGGTAAAAGGACATTACGCATTAATTCACAGGCCACATCTGCTCCATATTGTCCGTCTTCTCTTGGGAAAGAATCCTTCATTAGGAATTGGGTGTAGTAGTTATGCCGATTTTTTGCCTTCTCTGCTTCTTCCTGTGTTCGACAATTTTTTTTATCGGTCTCGAGCTTTTCCAAAAAGGTATCTTTTAATTGTTCCATTGTCAAATTAGTATTACTTAAATTAATGGAAACATTATGAAAAATTTGCAGATAATCACATGTGATTCCAATGATTTTTAAATCGGTATCGCTAAAGCTTCCCAGTTTTTGAATATGAAGAGGACGATGATCCGGCCAATCTGTAGATTGCGCAGCACAATTTTCTGTTATGCGAGCAGTATAATCTCCAAAGAGTTGATTCTTTTCATTATGTTCTTTACCAAAGGCTCTCCAGGATCCGGGAGTGGGGGCAGACAATTTCGGGTCTAAATGTTTACAACAGGTTAATTCTTTCTCAATACATTCTGCAAATTCTTCCGGCTTATCGGGAAGGGAAGTGCCTTTTTGAGTTCCTTTAGGGGTTGCTTCCTCTTGACTTTTGGGTTTTGGCTCCATAGATTTGGAGTTACGCTTAAGCGCCGATTGCCATTCTTCTTTTTTCCACCACTTTATCGCTAAGGCAGCTAAGGTGACAGGCAAAGTTACAGGGAAAGCTAGCACCATCGCTAAAGCGGCAATCACTCTTAGTCCGATATGATAGGTCTTCCCCTTTGTAGTCCTTTCCGGGTCAATAACCTGCTTATTACAGACAATCCTTAAAGGCGATAAACAATGATCTGCCATGGAAAGAATAAGAGGTTTATTTGAATAGTTAATGGAATCGATAATGGAACTATTATTCATATAATCTCATAATTAATAGAAAGCATTATATATTATTTTCATGGCAAAGTCAAGATGGTTCTTTTTTCTTGTACGTTTCCTATTTTTTCAGGTAGAATTTTGGTTTTAAAACTAAACATAAGTGAGAACAAAAATGGCCCCACCAGAACAAGCAAATCCACGAGAAAAAGCAAACTTAGTCATTATCGGATCCGGACCTGCCGGCTATACAGCGGCCATTTATGCCGCAAGAGCTAATCTAAAGCCTATACTTTACGAAGGATTTTTTAGCGGTCCGAGCGGCGGACAGTTAATGACGACCACTGATGTGGAAAATTATCCAGGTTTTCCCGAAGGGATCAGCGGACCTGAGTTAGTAGACAATTTTAGAAAACAGGCCATTCGTTTTGGTACGGTTATGCTGCAAGACGATGTTGAGGAAGTCGATTTTTCTGTACATCCCTTTGTGATTAAAGGAAAAAATCATGCCCATGAAGCTCTGTCCGTGATTATCAGCACAGGGGCCACCGCTAATCGCCTGGACATTCCAGGTACAAGGGATAATGAATTTTGGCAAAAGGGAGTCACTGCCTGCGCTGTTTGCGATGGGGCAATGCCTATTTTCCGGGGCCGCGATCTTTTTGTCATTGGAGGGGGGGACTCAGCTGTCGAGGAGGCGACATTTTTGACGAAATTTGCAAATATCGTATACATGGTACATCGAAGAGACGCCTTGAGGGCCTCAAAAATTATGCAGCAAAGAGCATTAAATCATCCAAAAATAAAGATTTTATGGGATAGCGAAATGGTCAGAGTGACTGGTGATACCCTTGTTCGCGAAGTGGTCATTAAAAATGTAAAAACGAAAGTGGAAACAACACATCCCGCAGGCGGAGTCTTTTTTGCTGTCGGACACACTCCAAACACTAAATTTCTCAAAGGGCAGATCGAATTGCACGATAATCAATATATCAAAGTGGTACCCGGGACATCGCAGACTTCGGTCAGTTTGGTATATGCAGCAGGAGATGCTCAGGATCATGTTTATCGCCAGGCAGTGACTGCTGCCGGATCTGGCTGCATGGCTGCAATCGAAGCGGAACGAGAATTGTCCGCAAAAGGATTTGTAAAATAGAGGTCTGATGCAATATGTAATCACCTGTTTTCTTTTTCTGTGTATACTTGGCAATACTCTGATTGCAATAGAATATGATCCCTGGTACGGGTCTTTATATGAGGTTCATGTCCATGGCGCCTTTTCGGCAGATATCTATGATTCCATTGCCGTCAAAGATGGCAGTTTTCATCGGTCTTCTTGCGATACTTTTTATGAACTAGGCGTTAGCGGGGTACCCGAAGAAAATTATGCGGTAGAACTAGATTTTATTGGCGGAAAAGCAAAAGGGAAGACAATTGGATGGAACGCCATTTTATTGACGGGTAGGAAAAAGTGGTTTAACGACATACTGGGGGATCCGGTTTCCTTCTCGACCGGAATAACGGTTTCGCAAGTTTTTAAGCCTGGTTTAAGAAATCTCTCTGCATACTATCATGGAGGGATTCAAGGCGAGGTCCACTTAAGTTTCGGCAAGGAAAAAAGTATCAGTGAATTTTGGGTTTCGCGTTTTTTTTGTATGCTCGGTTGCGGCGTAGCTGATATCGGCTATCCATGGCTGCGCAGTCAAACAGTTTGGAGCCATAACTGGTGGAATAATCATCAATTCCAGCTTTTTCTCAATGGTCTATGGGGATTTGGCCCAAAATCTTTGCATCCCGGTCACTTTCGGGGATATGGAAATATCCATCATCAGTCAATCGATTTAGGCTTAAGCTATCGTTATCTTTTTGATATCGGCTTGAATGTAGAACTGTCCTATAGCTACCGTTGTTTTGCCAAGAATTGTCCGCAAAATGTCAATGCCATCATGTGCATGTTTGAATATCCCTTTGGGTTGTAAGGTTCTTAAACCAAATCAGAATGCCTGTCGATCAGCTGAAGAAGGAATTCCCGGAAAACGGGTTCGTCGTGCATTCATCATTAAAACTACCACAGAGCCCACAGAACACACAGAGTGAAAACTAGGGCACAGGAAATTAGAACGAATTTTTGAATTTCTCTCAACCAAGAGGGCTCTAAGCCAATCCTGATCTCGATCTTGATCATGATCTTAATCTAGCTCTTCACACATTTCGCTCTCTAGTTGGATCAATCCAATCAACATCGAAACAATCTGATACAGTTGTAATTTGCTTATTTTTACTTTTTCTCCATCAACCTTCTTCTTGGCCACAAGAACATCTAGGCAAGCAGCGCACTAGAGAAAAATTGAAGAAAAGCAAGATTATGATCATGATCAAGATTAAGATCAAGACTTGTTTAGAGTTTTCTTGTTCGAGAGAAATTCAAAAATTCGTTCTAATTTCCTGTGCCCTGGAGTAAAAACACACCCCTCTGTGTGTTCTGTGGGCTCTGTGGTAGAATATTTAAAAATTAGAAAGATTTTGAACAGGCTCTTAAACCAAATCAGAATGCCTGTCGATCAGCTGAAGAAGGAATTCCCGGAAAACGGGTTCGTCATGGATATTGATCAGCCACTCGTCGCACATAACATCACCAATGGGGGGCAGCGCTTGCTTTTCTTGTGCATACTTTAGATAGTGGATGCACGAGGTGAAATTCTTTTTCATGGCCTGAGTACAGGCCAGGTGATAGATAGCCCTGTGATTACCAAGGGCTATGGCCTGCATAAATTTGTATTCGGCCTCTTCGATCATGGTAAAGTCATTAGCCTCAATTGTAGAGGATCGTAGAATTTGGACGATGTTGACAATGGCCAGCCCAAACCCATCCCATGATGCATCATCTTCAGGATCTTCCGCAACGAGAATTTCAAAATGCTCTATTGCAGCATACAGATATTCTGTGCAGTGTCGAAGTTCACCCAATGCCAACAGGGTACCTGCCAAATGATATCGTACGTTTAATAAGGATCCATCTGTCAGCAATGCTTCGATGAATATACGGGCAGCATGTTCATAGTGGACAGGATCTTCAGTTAAATCTCCAAGGCACATAAACGCACGTCCGCAGTAGTAGGACCATTCCGGCTGTCTGGATTTATTGGCAGACTTAACTTGACACCCTTGAATGGCTTCAAGAAGTTTATTTACCGCAATTTGAAATTGTTTTTCATCGCCGGTATGTTCTGCTAACCTGAATAAGGCGACTCCCCACTCTCCAAGAATATCTGGTGTGATGTATTGATGATTTTTTACAATTGTCGTATATTTGATGATAGCCCGGACAAACATTTTTGGATTTTGCACAAGAGTTCCCATTGCAAGAAATGTCGATGCCAATCCCTGCAACAGGTTTATATTTATAGGATCGAGTTCCAACCCTTTCTGGAAAGCCTCAATTGCAGAGGTAAAATAATCGGCGGAGTTGAAATAAGACCCAATTTCTACATAACTTTTGGCGTACATATACCAGGCATAGGGGTCTGTACAAAGGTTTGTTATGACAAGTTTAAATTTCTTGTTGGCTTTAGTTATAAGATTGTAGTCATTGCATTCGACCCCTAACAGTAGCTCAGCTTCGCCCCATGAGAGATAAAGCAACTTTTTAATGTCATCCTGGCTGTTGGTATTAGATTCTTCCGATTTTTTCTTTACTCTTGAC
>JABDCW010000019.1 GCA_013287905.1 Chlamydiota bacterium
GTACACATTGGGAAACGTGTTCAAAATTAATTCGGCCAATGCATCATCTTGCAGATAAATCCCTAAACCATAAGAGTGGAGAAAATAAAGTCTGCGTCCACCTGTTAACTCTCTAAAAAACTTTATCACTTGATAGCCGGGAAAGGGAACATTGATGTCATGAAATAAGACGATTCCATTCGCATTGACAAATCTTGACCAATTGCTAAAGTCTTGCGAGACGGCTTCATAACTATGATATCCGTCAATATGAAGTATATCGATTCCCTTTTCCCAAGCTAAACTGACATCATAAAAATCACCTTGAATAAGTTCAAGGTTTGTGAGATTTAAATCGTTTTTCCATGATAAAACCTGATTGTAGGTATCGCGGATGCCTGTTTGCGGATCTCCCTGAAATAAATCTATTCCCGTAACGGTGCCACCCGGAATATCACGTGCAGCTATGGCAAAAACAAATGTACTATAGCCATAGTCGACCCCTAAGTCGACAATCTGTTTTGGCCGCATTGTGTCGACAAGCCACTCGGCAAATTGACGGTGTCCGGTCCAGGCCGAAGGGATGTTTTCGACATTGAAATTTACACCATTTTCATTTGCATTCAGGGCACTGCCACATACGAGGGTTGCGATCGATAAGTAGCCGTAAAAGAATAGTGAGGGAATAATTTCGTTGAAATACTTCATTGTAATTTTTGGGATATACATGCGATCTCCATCTTTCTTAAGTTAAAGAGTGACAACCCGCGGCCTACCGGGGGATGACCGATATCTATTTATAGTTTGTGGACGAGATTCAGTCAATTTTTAACTTTACCGGTTCATTATTTCGGTAATAAAATCAATAAAACAACGAACTTTAGAAGCGATGAAACGACGCCGGGGGTACGCCACATAAATGGGGACATCAGAGTTACGATAGGAAGTCAATAATTCCTGCAACGCACCTTGCTCCAAGTGTTTTTTAACGACATAATGATGAAGCTTCACGATGCCAAGTCCTTCCAGTGCAAAATTCAGCATAGTCTCAGCATCATTCACTCGAATATATGGTGTGATGGTGACGGCTTCTTTGCCTTGAAAAAGCAATTCATTGTCCGGCTTTCGCATACTATGAGTGATATAGCGGTGATTTTTTAAATCGGCCGGTTTTTCAGGGACGCCAAATTGCTCTAAGTAGCCTGGAGATGCACATAGTGAATAAGATGTTGTCGCTATACTTTTTTGAATGGCATCTCCCGTTGCCGAAATGCTCATTCCAATAAGAAGATCAACCCCCTCTGCATTTAAATCAGGAATTCGTTCAGCAAGTTCGAGATTCAATTCAATATTAGGGTATCTCAAGAGGAATTCTTTCATATGCGGCACGATACAAGAAGCGGCAAAATGTCTTCCGCTAACAACCTTTAAACTTCCCGTTGGAACGGCTTTGATTTGTGAAATCAAAGCAGAAGCTGTTTCCACCTCTTCGAGAACACGCCGGCATTGAAGGCAATAGTTCATCCCCACTTCCGTTAATTCCAGTCTTCGTGTAGAACGCAATAAAAGTTGTAATCCCAGCTCTTCTTCAAGCCTTGTGAGCTGTTTGCTTACTGCAGCTGATGAGATTCCGAGTACTCGCGCGGCTGCGGCTAAACTCCCCAGTTCTGATGTTAAGATGAGTGTTTTCATCTGAGACAAATCAGGCATTATTAACCATTGGTTACGAATTAATGAGCTAAAACCGCATTATAAATAATTGTTCACTTATTTACAATAGAGAGTGTTAATATTTAACATTTTTGGAGGTGAGCTGATGGAAAACAAGAAAAAGAAACTTTCAATAGGGCTGCTTATCGCCTTGGTAGGATTTCCACAAATCAGTGAAACTATCTATACTCCGGCACTACCCAATGTGGCAAATGGATTGCAGGCCAGCGCATATATGGTAGAGGCAACGCTTTCTATTTATTTTTTGGGGTTTGCTCTTGGTGTTTTGTTATGGGGAACAATTTCTGACTGGTGCGGGCGGCGAAAAGCCATGCTCATGGGCATCATTATTTACGGAATAGGGACTTTAGGATGTGCAAACGTGGGAAGTGTGGAGTCTTTACTGGCATGGCGATTCTTGCAAGCTTTTGGAGCAAGTGTCGGGTCAGTTATCACACAAACTATATTGCGCGATTCGTATAGCGGTGCAGAGAGGACAAAACATTTTTCGGTGATGTGCGGGGCTTTGGCCTTTTCTCCGGCTTTAGGTCCGGTATTAGGCGGATTTATCAGCGAATTTTACGGTTGGAGAGCTAATTTTTTCGCGCTGGCGATATTGTCAGTGTTTTTATCCGTATGGTCATTTTTTTTATTGCCGGAAACACGTCCTGGACATATCCAACGACTATCGATGGATAAAATTTCTCTCTTATTTATCGAAATGACAAAGAGTTGCGCATTATGGGGTCACATTCTTTTGATCGGAGCCACAAATGGTGTTTTATTTGGCTTCTATCAAGAAGCTCCATTCGTTTTCATAGAACAACTAGGGATAAAACCTAGTCATTATGGATTTTTTGGACTTCTCATTGCAACAGCTACTGTTTTGGCGGCCCGGGTATCTTATAGGCAAAGTGCTCATTTCTCCGCACAATTTATTATTCAATGTGGTGCTGCATGTGTGTTTATAGGAGGTTTTTTACTCACTATCTCTGTACTGACAGGAATTTTTGACTTAATAACAATAGGCGTTGCAATAGCAATTGTGACGTTATTTTTAATATTTTTTGGAATCGGTCTGATTATTCCTAATTCTTTAAGTCATGCATTAAAACCGTATCAAAATGCCGCAGGAACAGCAGGGTCGATTTTCGGAAGTTATTACTACTGTCTGATAGCCGGATTTACATGGATAATGAGCGCGCTTCATAACGGAACTGCACTCCCTTTGCCTCTTTATATCACCATATTAGGATTCGTTCTCATGGCCGGCAGTCAAATGATTCGCTATTCTCAATTTGACTTGGACATAAATTTGGGGCAAGGTCACTTTGCTTAACCCAGCTATTGAATTAGCTAAAATAAGAGCGTTATCGCAAAGGGGAATGTAGTGTTTGGTAAGATTTTTTAACCCAGTGTAATCAGCTTAAAGCTTGCATAGTCATTCACCTTCAACAAGATCGCGAACCTGTTTCGACTTCAACTGGAGTATGTTTTCTCAATAATAATTGTTTTTTTATTAATTTCCTGTTAACTTTATTAAATTGTTAAAAACATTAAAACTTGGTTCTGTGAAAAAATTACAATTAAATAAAGTGGTGTTTTATGCATGTTTTCTCTTTAGGGTTTCCAACAACAGTACAGCTATATTTAAATAGTGATGAGCTCACCCGTAAAAATTTTTCTAAAGCCTGTAGATATTTTCATTATGTAGCCCAATGTGCAGATGGTGCTTCCTATATCCATCAATTTATTTCGGCGAATTATGAATTTCTCAAAGAATCTTCCTCAGTCAAAGAGTTCACTGTCGCGACCGTCTTTCGATGGAATGCAATCATAATTAGCGAATTTCATTGTTCTGCTTATCACCGTATGATTAATTCTCAGCTCGTCAATATGTTGTGGCGCCCCAATACAGATCTTTATCTGGAGACTGAAGATGATGGCCAAATCCCACAAGCCTTACAATTGATAAAAAGTCAAATAAAGTGCTGGGATCTTGAAAAAGAAAAAAATTCTTTGAATGTTTTTGACTTTGTATTTCATTCGATTTGTGAGTCATGTTTATCTTATCTGGATAATTTTCATGACGATGAATTTAACTTCATGGGATTTTTAGAAGCATATAGATTCAACAAAAAACTTTTGATTAATCTAACTAAGGACAGCGAAATAGGAATAGAAGATTTTCATTTTTTAGATGAAATTGAGGAAATTTGTACAGAAGCCAGCACTGAATCAGATCCGAGACAGTGCAAAAGACATTTAATAGATATAACGAATTTAATTCTACAAGAATGTCAGAAAGTTGCAATTAGTTTTCGCAAGAAACTAGATTCACTGGATGAGTTAAGAAATATGTCTTTAACATTAAATGCGTGGGTATCCCTTTCTAAAAATAAGATCCCTTTAATCGTAGCAGGACATGCACATGTTACCTCTGCTAAGGTTCAAAAATTTAGTAAAGAGAAAGGAATTGTATGTGTGGCGTTGCGCCCCCACAATAAAATAAGAAATAATAAGCCTGTTGATAGAGTTACAGATATCAGAAATGCCCTGGATGCAGAAACCAATGAGTGGTTTGAAGCAAATTTTATATGCAAAAAATTTGCCGAAATTAATTATGATCCTCAAAAAATGGAAGATTTCATTTTGACTCACGAACAACTGTTTGCAGCTGTAAAAATGAAAATGTCCCGATATAAATTTGAACCTGAAGTTATGGCATTTTGGATTGCAATTCCAGTACTCGTATATATGAAAAAACTCTTTGATTTGGAACGAGAAGTAGCCCAAAAATCCAAAACAACTGCATAAGCCTCAAAGCTACGACTAAGAACCAACGGAGACTTAAAGTCGAGGGATTTACATTCCTCAGCGCCACCACAAGCTACAACACTGCACCCATCATAACAATAACGCTATTAAAAGTGTGCCTGAATGATTTTAATTTAGGAACTCTTGAGACGGTACATGTTAAGCACCCGTGAACATGTACCCTCTCAAAACTTCCTACTATGCTGCAATTAACTCGTCGAACCTGTCACATCTCTATCGTTTTTTGGGCTAACTTTGATATAATATCTATCTCTTTCGTAGAAATATATGCTGCCACTGTGGGTGCGATTCTGGCATAATGTCGCATTCAACAAGCAGCATTTCCACAGCTTTCTGAGTGGATTCCCACCAAGCATCATCAATGCAGATAATGCCACCGGTTTTAACTTTTGGCAGCCAATTTTCGACATCGCTGACAGCAGATGCCTCTCGATGATCGCCGTCAATATGTAGAAAATCAATTGCAGTATTCAAGTGCGTAAAATTTGCGTAATAGCCAAGATTTAACGGAGTTATCGTAATTGGGTAAATCTAACTGTGGATAAAGTGTGGGGGCGGTTGGACGGGTTCAGAACTTTTGACTGGAAAAATTTTCTTCTTCCCTCTTGTTTAAAGAACTGAAATCGTTCAAATTTGTGGTTTTGAACTTGAGAATGATAGGGTTCTTCTAAACAATTTATTAGATTTAGCTCTATCAAAGAAGAGTTATGATATACAAAACATTATTTTAATCTTTTATTTTCTTTTTGGTTTTCCTGTATTAAAAGGGCTATTCTTTTATAAGTAGCTACCTGACTAGGGGTTGCTTTTTCCCGAATGTGATCAGGATTTCCTTCGCTGTCTGGAATCATATGAGCTCTAAGCTGAGCATATTCAAGAATAGACATTTGACAAGTTTTATGATGGACGTCAGTTTTAGCACCAGCGTTGAGTAACATTTTACAAACATCCTCATGTCCCCAAGCAACAGCTAATAATAAAGGTGTTTGATTTGAAGGATGACCAACCCAATTAACATTGGCGTTTGCCTCTAATAACTTTGCAACTTCGCTTACTTTGCCATTACCAGCGGAACTAGCTAATCTTTTAGCCAGAACTTCTTCTCTGGAATACACAGGAGTTGTTTGCGTTACCGTCCCCCAACACTTATCTAATTCAAGAACATTCTCTGTCCATCCGATATTCATATATAAATCCTTTGTTTCATATATACCGAACGTGATTCAAAAATTGGTTTTTGACGGCGTCGGCTTTGCATCAAAATTTTTGTCTTCACTCGTGCCTTGGCCATTGGCAATGGTCACTCATTCCAGACGGAAAATTTTGAGCAGCCTCCTTGCCAAAATTCCAATTTTTGAACTACCTTCGGTATAAATTGATCCTTTCGATTTTGCAATATTTTTGGGCGAAGATACTTGAGAGATAAAATCCAGCGTGATGAATTCCTCAAGAAGTGTGTTTTTCTTCCGAGAAAATTCATTTAGTAGAGGAAGTCTCTCAATTCAAAATATTGCCATGTTAGGGAGCTCATTTTAAACCGAGAGTTCTTTTTAATCAAGAGTTTTCTGGAGAACGGTCCGGCACAGAAAAAGTCGAATTAGGAACAGCATTTAATAACATATCCAGAAACACTTATTGATTTATTACTAGAACAATCTAAGAATTAGTAACTTTAGCATTTTTTTTCTTGAAAAATTTCATCGACAAATTTTTGCAAGATTATGTTAAATTCATTGGGACGATCCATAAAGACTGCATGACCAGCATTTGGAACAAGGTATACTTTATTATTCCAGAGGTTTCTGAATCTTACATCATGCTGGATATAATGATTGTTTATTCCTATATCCTGTTCGCCAGCAATTACAGCAATAGGGCGAGGCCACTCACTTACGATTTTCAATTCATTTTGCCCAATACCTTTAATAATCGATTGCGGGTAAATCGTTTTTACTCCTTCGTCGGCCTGCAAAACAGCATCGACAATGAATCTCTTTTTTTCTGAATAATCATAGCCAGAAACTGTAGCTAATAGTTCAGCTTCCTCATATGTCAAATTTCCCTTTCCAAAGCATTCCAAAATTTTGGGATTAGCAACTTTAAAACCTCGCCCTAAACCTTTTTGTTGGTTGTGTGAGGTTGTAAACGTTCTTCGTTAACCCATTTTCTTAAATTCATGTTCATCTCCGACTATCCAAATCTTCTTGTTATGCAAAATTTCTTTTATAAATGGATTCTTTTCTATTAATTTCTTCTTAAATTCTTTTTCAGAATAGACTGTAGGATTAATTTCCCGTCCCAACTCATTTCCAATTGTACTTAAGATACTGGCTATGTCACGCAATCCCAAATCTCCAATCATGAATAAATCTATATCGCTATTTAAAGATTCTTTCCCGCTTGCTAATGAACCATAAATAAATGCAAATCGAATTTTACTTTTCATTGGCGCAAGGGCTGCCTTTAACAGATCTCCAAAAAGAACTGTTTTTAACAATGCTCGTTTAATATCTTCGAATGCCGGGTGCCTCTGATTTGCCTTATAATAGGACCGGTTACCTGATTTGTTTTTTTCTATTAAGCCAGTGATTTCTAATCGCTTTAACGCCCTTTGAACCTGCATTAATGCGCATCCTGTCGATTCGGCTATGTAAGATTGATAAAATTCTTTATCTGGATTTGTCAAAAAAACAGAGAGTACGTCAACAAAAGAACGATTAGGAAAAAGCATGATAAATGGATTCATAAAACAACACCTTGTAGTCAATTGACAACAACTTGTTGTGAATGTATCAATTTTCCTGATTTAGGTAAAGATTTAAGTGTTAGCTATAGATTACTGCCAGCTAATGAGTTGTCTAAAATAAGAGCATTATCACAAAGAGTAATATAGTGATTTTTCCTGCACATCTAAGTCATGGCAAGTCATAGCAATAAAAAGATTAAAAGTTTAGATGAGTAATTAATTGCAGGAGGTTTTGAGGGGAGTAGTATTGATGTTTAGGTTTGAGTGACTTTGATGTTTTAATAAATCACAAAATAGAGGACAGATTTTGGGTTGGGGGACAGGTTTTGGGAGTATCTCGTCCTTGCGTGCTTACCCCTAAAAGGCAGTACTAGTCCAATTTTTGTCTCTCTCCGAATGATATTTTATGCCTATTGTCAAGCGTTGAGTCATCTCACACCTGACTATCATCACTCATAAAAAAATGATGCTATCTTTCTAGAAGATCGAGCATATGATACAATAAGTACTTTCGAATATTCCTAAGCAAAAGGTACTCGCCATGGAACCCATCAAAATCAACGCAAGCATCGCCGCAAATTATTTTCTAAGAAAAGGAGGATTGGTTTGAGGCTAAACCAATTTTTATCGAGGAGATCAAAGAGCATAATAAAGCACAAATCGAGGAAGTTCTAGAGTTCGTTTGGAATGCTTATAAAACCTATTCTGTATGGGGTTTAAGCTCTAAAACCCATGAAGAAGGTTCGCCTTGGAAACAGACATATGAAGAAGGAAAAAAAGACCTGATTATCGATGACGAAGTAATAAAAAAATACTATCAAGAGAACCTTAAGAAAATCACGGAAAATCATGTCTGAAAAAACTAGTAAAAACATATTTAACAAGCTGTCGGACTACATTACAAAAGAAAGGAATGAAAAAGGCCTTACTGACACCGAATTAGGCAAAAGAAAAAATAAGCATAAAAATAATATCTATGAGTCCGTGACATGGGGAGTTAAATATGTTATTCGCTTCATCGTGATTAATACACTTAATGCTTTAGAATTCTCGTCTCTAAATTCATGGTCTCGAAAAAAGTAGCCTCTAATTAGCCTGGAGATCGCAATTAAAGTGGGGGAATTCTCAGTTTTTGAATAAAATCGGCAATTATTTAAATTAACCGAAATTGCTTTTTAGGATATATATGGGGGCGGTTGGACTCGAACCAACGGAGACCGAAGTCGAGGGATTTACAGTCTGAGGGGATTCAATTCACATCAACATGATCCAATACCTATCAATATTAAAATCAGTGTCTTAAGGTGATTTATATATTGATAGCTTTTGGATAGAATTGTCTTTTTTAGCTCATTGCTGTCCCAAGACTGTCCCAAATTGAGACACTTACTTTTCAAGGAGCATTGATTTTTTGCAGTTGATTGCTAGCTAAAATTCATTTTCCAATCAATTTTTGTGAAAGATTTATTTTTTTAGGTATTCTTCATAAGTTTTTTTAGCTTCCTGAAGCACCTTTGGCAGATATTTATGAAAAATTGCCTTATCTGTAATTGTAAGAATAGAAGGAGGGTTGTGCTTTGGGTCATACCTCGTTAAATGATCTCCAGTCCAAAATATCATTAGATTGTTGGAAAGGTTTACACCAAAATATGTAACTTTCAATTCTCTCAAAAAGTCTTCAACTTGATTAAAGTCATTATTGACAGCATCTACATCATATAAAGGTGCATTCATAACAATTCGAACTTCTTCATAACTATTTTTTAAATCTTGGCTACTAAAGTTGTACTCTGTCATCTTTTAACCTCGTTAGAATTATAAATTGTATAACTACTGCAACAGTTTACTTAAACTTATAGATAATGTATAGATATTAGTAACTCAAGCAAAAATAATTTAAAAAATGATATACCAAATAGGAGGGGACATAGTTAGTATTAAATTATTCGAAAACTGACCGATAATCTCGATGTAAAAATACAGCATGACCTTTTGTGGAAAAAATTCTTTTTGCTAACCACGGTGCAGATTCCATTGCAGCATCAATAGAGCACTCTTGAATAGGATTAAAATTCCCACAAGCCCTTAGAGAAAAAAACAGAATCTTAGAAATAGTTTTTACGATAGGGCCACTTATTTTAGCTTGGAGGATTGAAGCCTTGTGATTTAATTCCTTTTTGATTTCTTCATCTGATAAATCTGACACAACATTTAGCCATTTTCTAAAATCCAAATATTCCGGTGATCTTTTTAAATCCAATAATTTTGAAATGCCCAATCCCTCTATGCTTGATAATGCCGGCAAACCTTCAATTCGAAGAACTTTATGGAAACTATGCAATTGATTATCTGTATTTATTCGATTCGTTAAAGAGGGTAAACAATCTAACAAAATAGATTCCTCACCCTCTCGATAACAACCAAAAGCTTTATTATGATTCATTTTGAATGCTAAAATATGCTGATAACAAAATGCAGAAATGCTATCACCTATAATTTTATGTGCAGTGGTTTCGTCTATTTTTATTAACTTACTCAGATTGTTATTTAAGTAATATGTTTCCTCTTTTTCTTTAAAAACTTTAACTTCCAGGTTATACCACCTAACAACCTTCCCTAAAGCAAAAAACACTCTCCTTGCAATGATCTTTTTTAACAACGTAACATCATTAAAATTCTCAACGATTGCTTCAGAAATTGGTACGAGGGGCTGAACTGGATAAGGCAATAGTTTTTCCTTTATGGACTCAATTAATTCAATCTTATGATGCTTAGTAATAAATCCATCTAATTCGTCATTAAATCCTTTTTCTTCAAGGCATCCACGTAAATGCTCATCCCTATCTATTACATCAATAGCGACTATCTTGTATAAATAATGACGCGTATTTAAATTAAAAAGACCGACATTATAAGTTTCACATTGAAAAGAAAAATCATTAGATTGAAACAGAGATTTCACGCCAAGGTATCCAAATTTCCTAACTAAAAATGGAATCTCACGTAACCTCATAGAATCCAAAACATAATGATCTGAAAAAACAATATTAAAAAGAAATCGTTCCCAATCGATTTCAATTGTATCGTTCGCAGGAGTAATAATTCGTTTTGCTGATGCTCCAACTATCCTAGAATCGTTATGCATAAAGCCACAATGAGTAGATTACAAAAAAGATTGCCTAAATTTAGCACACTGAGTTTATTTTTCAAACCATAATTTGCATTGAACTTAATTTGTAGTTTTAACTACGCTAATTTAAGTTAACGAAGCCAAAACATTTATTTAGGTAAAATCATGAGTCTTTCTATCATTCCTTCATTTGACATTTCCATTGAACATTCAGAGCTTCTGAAAAAGGCTATTGCCTATGAAAGTGCCTCCTTATCTCCGAATACCTTGCGTTCATACAAATCAATGTGCCGAAAGTTTCAAGCCTGGTGCGAAGCAAATAGTCAACAGTTCTTGCCAACATCAGCCGAGACTATCGCCTTGTACCTATCAAGTCTTGGCGAGTCTGTTAGCTTTTCTACTTTAGATAGTACCATTGCCGCTATCGAAGCAGCTCACGAAAAGGCTGGCCAAACGATCAAAGGAGATCATGCTCTATATCGCCGCGTTAGAAAGGGTATTCGGCGCACTCACAAGGAGAATCAGGCAATCAAGCAAGCGCTAGCCATGACAGTCTTAGATCTAAAGGGCGTGTGTTGCAAGCTCGGTGATAGCCTAAAAGATTGCCGAGATAAAGCTTTGTTAACACTGACTTTCTTTGGAGCCTTCAGACGCAGCGAAGTTGTTAGCCTGGACATGGAATATGTTGAGTTTAATGATAAGGGCGTAGTGGTCACACTATTGCAATCAAAGACATCTGACACAAAGCAAACGGTCTATATCGCTCATGCCAAAGATAAAGACATATGTCCAGTGAAGGCGCTAAAGAATTGGATAGAAAAGGCAGAAATCAAAGAAGGTGCTGTCTTCGTCTCCTTACTGAAGGGCGGTAAGCTGGCTAATCGTCTTAGTGGACATGCTGTAAGCGAGATTATCAAGCAGCACTTTGGCAGTGATTACTCAGGGCATAGCGCAAGACGGGGACTCGTGACAGCCTCGGCAGAGAAAGGCGCGTCCCTACATGTCATAAAGAAGCACAGCAGGCACAAGTCAGCCGATATGGTGCTGCTCTACATTGACGATGCTAGAGGTTTTGAGGACTCGGCGGTCACTGTTCTTGGCGTTTAATAAAAACAATTATGAAAAACACAAAAACTTATAGGAAAAGACCCCCATTGACCCCATACAGGAGATAAGTACCCATTGTCAGAAAGCCACGGAAATTTTTTTCATTTCTGAAGCCTTTTTAAATGATTTGCCGAATAAATAAATCTTTGTAATTGAATGTATGACAGAAATAAGATACTATCCTTATTTCTTACACAAAAACAAGGAATTCCATGAAAAAAATATTAATCACATTTTTGATGTTAGTTCCATTATTCACTTGCTATGCATATGATTATAAAGCAGATATGGATGAGTATTTCGAAAAAACTCAGAAAGATATTTATGAGAGCAAAGAAAGAGCTGATAGGAGAGAAGCACTAAGGCTACAAGAGGAAACAAATCGAGCTATTCAAAGAGAGCTAAGTCCGCTCAATAATATAAACAAACAAATTAAAGTATGTCCAGGCTAGTAAATTATGAAGACAATTTTCCTGCGTAATGTCGTCCTCATGTACTTAATGTTATCCCCTATAGCTTCTTATGCGATAACCATTATTCCACCTAGTCCAAGAGATCAAGTTTACTCGGAAATTGGTAGAAGTTTTGGAGAAGGATTTAGCAAGGGGTTTTCGGAAGCAAGACAGAAAGACAAAAAGACAATAACTAATCAGAATCAAAACGCACAAGGCAGAACAGTAGCTTTACAAACAATTTTAGAATTATTTTGCAGTAATAAATTTGATGAATGTTTTATACTTTGTGAATCAATATTAAGCGATAGATCCAATAGAGATGATGTTTTTGCAATACGAAGTATCATGGCACGATGTCCTACCACCCCACAATTGAGGGAAAAAGCGGCTTTGAATGCCGATACTATCATCAAAAATGCTTCTTTAGTAGAGCCCTTAACACTAGGTTTTGCATGGTGTCATAAGTGTAGCTATGCTCTTACACAAGAAAAAAACGAAGATTGCTTGAAATACGCTGAGATAGCATTAGTTATTTTGGATTCGATAAAAAAAGACGATGACTTCAAAGATGTGTTTAAATCAAGTGTTCATTTTTTTAAATTCTGTGCATACGATAAACTTGGCTTAAAAGAAGAAGCTAGCGCAGAATTCTCACTATATCAAAAGGAATCTGATTGGTAATTTTTTTTTAACACCGTCATGCTGTTTGCCAAATATAGAACGCAATGTTTTGCTACGATTCATTTCACCTAAAAATTCAAGAAAGGTAAAAGTAATGAAAACTAAAAAGTACATTAGAGGACAACGTATCTCATGAGATAGTATTGCACTTCAAGAAAAATAGCATAAAAGGCCACAGCTTAGGAGGGAAAACAACCAGTACAATAGGACACTTTCTTGAAGAAGAATTCCAAAGAGACAATTTTTCAGTTGGTACGCTGTTAAGGGCATCCAAAAGGGGGCTGCTTTGTGTAAGTTAACCCCCCATATTATAATTCAAAAATGATCTAGGGGAGAAATGCTTCACAATAGGCATTTTTTCCATATCATATAGAATGTTCCAAGGGTTATGTCATTTCCTCTTTTTGCAAAGAAGGGTGTATATGGACCATTTGTGTAGGCCTTCCCATTGCTTTGACCAGTTCAACCTGAACCCATCCAAAATCTTCCAGAATTTTCAGCGCCCCATTAACATCATCTGCTGAGCGAAGATTTGACCAATGCCGTGCATGATAAACGTCCCTTGGAGAGAATTTATTTGGAAGGTCTCCTTTTTTAATATGTTCTAAAAGGCTCATTGCCGACTCCATAAAAGGTGTCTCAGCAGATCTATAAATCCGATAATAAAGAACCCCAATATACAAAATAGCCCAATAGCAAACAACAAGAGATTATTTGTAACACGCTAAAACAGTCTTATATCCATGTGGTTTAGAGTGTTAAGATTTTTTGTTTTTCAGCACACTAGGTGACGAGGTGCGGGAAAACTTATTTCAAGAAACATTTAATTTAATTAGTCCTTTATATTCGTATAAGTAAAGGTTCCTAAAACAAATTAAAATACCGATTTGCGCTCTATACTTTGAACTTGATTCACCAACTCCCACCAAAGCAGAATATGCCCCTTTTAATAAAAACCTTAGAGAAAGTAGGTCATCCAAATTACTCTGTTAAGGAGCTCCCAAAACATAACCATATGCTTCAAAACTGCAAAACTGGAACACTTGCAGAATATATACAAAGTCCCGAAACAATATCCCTCCTGATTTTGAACATTGTGACTGATTTGATCCTAGATCAAACTGTTCCTAATACTGAAAATAAAACATGAACAATGCTCAGAGCTTACTTATGAACATTACTTATGCGAGTTCACTTTGAAAATCGGGTTTATTTAAATTTTCTGACAACGAAGTAAATATGCTTGTTTTATTGTGAATCCAAACCTATCTGTGAACACCTCACCTGAAACTTCACCAAAATGTCCATTAGTAACGGTTTCAGAATCTTGCAAGAATGACACTACAGGGTCGTGATCGTTGAGAATAACAATACGCGCAAGTTGAACCAAATCGGCGGGTAATAATATTTTCTGAATTTTTGAATTGATCATTTCATAGGAAGATAATTCATTGGGATTAAGCCAAGATGCGGCAATAACTATATCCCACTTTTCTAAAGGATCAGTTCGTAGAAAAAGCGCAAAAACTAAGATTCGTCCATGCTCTTTCTCTAACTCCGATAACACTTTCTTAAGTTTGTCTAAAATAGCTTTCATAAATTATTCAATAAAGTTTCCGATGATGTTAACATGAGCTTGACAGCTTCTGCTGACTGCTTTTCCGAGGAATATCGTATCTCAGGATCCCATGAAGTAACGACCGACCACTGAGTAAAAAACTTTTCTTTTATTTGAGCCTCCACACCTGATAGGTGAAGTAATATCTCAAGATTATGGATTTTAAATGATGAAAAGCTTTCAAACTCTTTTTTTGTTTTGGGATACCCTTCCCAACCCAGCGTGCGACAGATTCGCATTTTTAATCCTATTTCAACGGCGTAACCGCAGATATAAAAGGCACCATCATATCGACCCGCATTAAAAAGTGTTTTAGCATCTTCCAATCGATCTGTACAGAGATTTTTTAATTCTTCGACTAAAATCATTTCTTATGTAATACTCATTAAGTAAGGAGCACAATTTTGACCAAACTTCGGCTAGATTTACAGGATCATGCTATTTTATATCATTTTGTGCTAGTTTTTTCCAGTATTCTTGTAAGAAAAATAAAAACTATTATCCCTAGAGTTCTGAACCTTTTAGAAGAAGCTCGGTGCTAAGACCAGACTAAATCCTAATATTTTTCGATTTGATTCTGGGAAGAAAAGTAAGAGCGATATATAAAACAACTCCAAAAAGGGTATTTTAGACAGAATAGATCCTCGGCGTCAAGAAAGTGCTTCTTTTTAATTCCATTCCTTTAATTGGCCTGTCTTTGGGAGAAAATTCCAATTTTCCGAAGGAATATTAAATCTGTGTTCGAATAAATCCGAAATATCAACAAAAATGCGTTTTCCTGAATGCTCTAAGGTTCCATAAATATACTGAACGCAGAGTTCACCACCTAAAGAAGAGTTGATGGTAACTTTAGAAATCGTTATGCAAGTGCCCAATGGTACAATTTCCCAAGAAGAAATACTCTGTTTATCATCCAAAATGCTCTTTTCCTCTCCATTTTTTATGACAAAAGTATTTCGAATACCCGTGTCTAAATAGAGCTTACTGCTATCGCAGTATTTATAGAGAAAAGTATCTTGTTCCAAAATATATTTTTTTCCAACAAGAAAACCTCTTTGTGGGTCACTACTAACATCTTTTTCATAGTGATAAGAACCTAAAGCCATTACTGGAATAGCTACTGGTAGCAGAAGGATCTCACAGCTTGATAAAGTGAGTATTGTGAATAATGCTAACAATTGTTTTTTCATATAAAATGATGGCTTACAGCCTCAAAATGGGTTAAATTGCTTAAGATTGTGCTGGTTTCCGCCATTTTATGCCAGCTTTTTGCAGCCTGGTGCTCTTGTGAGGAAAATTTGCACCAAACTATACTTCGTGAAACAAAGAACGAAAATTAATTTCCATACACGGAAAGGAATATCAAATGGCAACGATTACAGATAGTACATGTGGCAAAGTCGTGAACGGCTATTTAAAAATGTTTTGTACTGGGCTTGGAGTTATTCTAGCGGCGGCCATAGTTGCTGCATGTTTCAATAAATACTATCCACTTCCAGAAATTTACAAAAACTGTTTTGAATATCTTGGATACTTATGCTGGGTAACATCTTTAGGTGGAAATGGCTTAGCTCTACTAACTTGGACAAAAAAATCACCGGCTGAATTACTCGATCAGAAATTGACTCAAATCATTTCTCTAGCAGGAATTTTCGCTTTTGTTTTTGCTCGTGAATTGGTAATTGCTTAAAAATGATCAAGGACAAGTATAGGTCAAGTCAGACCAGTTTACATCAGGCCGAATTTGACAATGTTCCTTTATGCATAATTTTTCGCATTTCACATCCTCACTAATTTCTATTTTAATCAGTTTTTACGAATAGGCGTTGCTCCAAAATTAACCGTTGGCATCTTAGCTCCGAGGTCACATAAAAAGGGAATAATTTCTGCTTTGAATTGTTTATTCCTAACGTCTATGTCGGAGATGGCCATTACGTTTCTTAGACATTGATCAAGTTGAGACATCTGCGGATCAATAGAACTTCTTCTTTCCGAAATTCTTGAAGGATTAGCACCTGAAGAAATAAGGAGTAAAACAATCTCTTTAAATTCATGAGCAGATTTTGGAAAACCTAGCCAACTAAAACAATCTATGTCTGATACATCAAAACCAAAATCTAAGAGAAGTTGGATTGTACTTAAACTATGCCCATACAACGGAGATTTTGTGGTAAAATTTAACTTAGGATAAAGTGTGGGGGCGGTTGGACTCGAACCAACGGAGACCGAAGTCGAGGGATTTACAGTCTGAGGCAATTCAACTTCGGACAATCCTCTCCAATACTTATCAACCTTGTAATCAATATCTTATATTGATTTAAACGTTGATACTTATTGTCTTAGGTTGATGTTTTTAGCATGTCGCTGTCCAACCATTGTCCCCTCAAATTTTCGGATTCCGCATAAAGTTACTTGTGTTTATGTACTAAAAAAGGTACAATTAGAGTTAGATAAAGGGAGCACATGGAGAAGATAAAGCCGACTCTGAATGTCGAATTCTATAGAGAATCAAACGGAAATGAACCTGTTAGGGTGTGGCTGCAATCATTAGACAAATCGATAAAAATAATACTTGGCGAAGACATTAGCAAAGTGCAGTTTAGATGGCCTTTAGGAATGCCATTAGTTCGTAGTCTTGGCCAAGGGATTCATGAATTAAGGAGTCATATTCCGAATGGAATTATTCGAATTCTTTTCATGATAAATAATAAAACGATGGTCTTACTTCATGGGTTCATTAAAAAAACGCAAAAGCTTCCTTTGCAAGATTTCAATATAGCCAAAGAGAGGGCAAAAAATTATGAGCGGCAAGAGAAAAAATGAAAATATTCATGCGGGCTCCAGTTTTGATGATTTTCTTAAAGAAGAAGGCATTTTTGAGCATTGCCAAGAAGTAGGGGCTAAATATGCCTTTGTAATGCAGCTTCAAGATGAGATGGATAAACAACGACTTACAAAAGAAGAATTTGCTAAACGGATCGGAACAAGTAGATCGGCCCTAGATCGCTTACTTGATCCAAGCAAGCCTTCAAATATTCGATCGCTCATTAATGCCGCTGCGGCCGTTGGCAAACATTTAAGAATCAGCATGATATAATCCCAAAACGCATAGTTTATGATTTATGAATGAGTGCAGCTGTTGTTTTCCTGCACCATTCGGCCCCAACAACCATAAATTTTCTTTGTCATCCGTATAAAACCTCACTTCTCTTGAAAAACTTATTGCATATTCAGATAATTCAAAATAATTAGTAAATTTATATTATTAATAAACAATTATTCTATTGTGTTTTAAATTTTTTTATTTTAACTTTCATTTTTAACTTGCTTTTTAAAATTTATTTTGATATAATTGGTCTTATTAAAAAGGAGATAATAATGTCAAGTTTAATTCAAGTTGGCGATATAGCTTCAAAAAATCAAGTTGTAACAACTGACACGAGTAATAGAGCACCAGCAGATATGTCATCTGCAGATATTAATTTGAACAATATTGCTAAAAAAACATTTGCTTCTTTGGCATTGCTCATAACAAACACGTGCTTATCGACAACCGTATTTCTTTCTAAGGTGACTGGAATAACTGTTATTTGTCCGCTAATTTTGGGTCATTTAACTGATTATATGCATAGACAAAATGTGAAATTGTCTCAACATGCCTTTACTCCATTTCGATTATGGGCCGAAGCTCTTGGCAAAGAAAATCATAGCATTATAGAAACGACAAAAGTAATTAGAATTGTTGACGGACAAGTGTTGTTTAATTTCAAAAATTATGCAAAACAGTCAATGTTCCTCATTAAAGCTGTTGTTGCTCCAATCTCACTGGGATTAAGTGCTGCTGCAGTTCCTCTCTGTATTGCAGCAAAGCCTTTATGGATAGCATTTTTCATCCCAGGTATTATTGTCGATGGTATAGCTCTGGGATACACACATTTAAATAATGAGATTAGTAAACTAACATACAAACCTCTACAATTGTTAGCGGGCGGAATATTGAAAATCCAACAAGAAGCATATAAAGAATTAATGAAATGTTGTAGGAATCACCCAGGATTTTAATTATCGACTTCGCATTTTGTCGTTCATAAACAGGATGCGAGTCTATGCACAGCCCAGATGAGGAACGAATTTATTTTCTAAAATAAAGAAAAATTCTCGTTCAAACGCATCTTCCCGAAGCCCGTCGTATTTCCAGTAGCGATTGGAGATTCTTGAAAATGTGTGCTTTCGCATCCATTTGGGTTTGAACCTGATTGAACCCTTTAATTGTTCGAGTTGAGCTTCGATTTTTTCTTGCATTAAGCTATAACGAATAGCTGGGGAGACCCTTTGTGTTTGATATCCAAGATGCAAACATTTGCGGCATAAGAATATGCCCTCATAGCTATAGAGCTTCCGCATGCGTTTATTACACTTGGGGCAGTGAAAAAAATAGCGTTGGCCGCCAAAGAAACAGGGCTGTTTTTCGACGGGAATGACATATGCACCACGACTCGTTGAGATCTCTAACTTATCAATTCTATACTTGGCGATTAACTCATAAGAAGCCGTCCTGATCTCAAATCCCAAACAATTATGATTTTTGAATAGCTGAAATGAATCAAGACAAAGAAAATGGCTACAGAGAGCTTTCCTTTGATGGCGTTTCTTCACACGCCAATACCAACCCCAATGTGTCATGATTTGACGCTCCTATTTATCGAAATACATTGGCTAACCTATCGATTTTCAACTTATGTGTCGGTTAATCCATGGATGACCCAATCCCTGAGATTGATTCCCGCTAAAAAATCATCCCCAGGACTCTTTCCTTGTGCCGATGGCCATGGTTTTACATTTGGAAATGATCTCCAATACTCAAAGGCTTTTTTACCAGCCAAGTCCCAATCCAATGCATAAAGAATCGCGAAAGCTTGGCTTAAAAGACTGTAGTCTTCGGCATTTGGCTTGGCAGCACAAGAGCCAAGAGCAACAGGAACACAAAGATCACCCGCCTCTTGCCAAAGAAGCATTGCATCGAGATCTGACTCTACCAATACGATGGGGAAGGAAAAAGGATCTCCATACCACGACAAACAACTCGAAGAGCCAGAAACAACCACATATTTCCTTTCATCAGCGATGGTACCCAATTGCCTAATCCTTATCTTCCTAACATTGTTATTATCGCTGTATGGAATAGTAATGCCTTTAGGGAGCCACACTTTTTTCTGACGTCCATTGGCATTGAGTTCACTTTCAAGTCCCCACAGATCTCGATGCTCAAATCTCTCAATAGGATTAAATCCTAACTTCCATTGAGCAATTGTAGGGTTTTTTAAACCACGACGCTGTAATTCTTTTAATCCTTCCTGACTTATAGTCAATCGTTGGCACGCACCTTGGATAAATTCCAAAGCTCTGTTCTCCCATCTTTGCTTATCCATTTTTTGTTTTGATTGAAGAGAGGCTGCTACACTGCTACAATTGCTACAGTCGAAAGAAAAACTGGTGGCTTTCCCTAATTTGTCTTGAGCTTGTCGAAAAGTATACCCTAAGAAATCTCGAGCAAACTGAATACCATCTCCTTTAATGCCGCATTGACGACAAAAATAAGAGCCCTTGCCATCGTATACGTTTGGATGGAGAATAAAGCGATCCTTGCCCCCACAGGAAGGGCAGGATGAACAGTATTCTCCACCTCGTGTAGACCCCTTTCATATTGGACAAAGTCCTTGCGATGAAGCTAATTCCAATAAACCCATATTTATTTCTCCGTAGCAGTGTAGCAACCACCAATCAAGAAAGTGATTTGTTAAGATAAATTCTCTTCTCATCGACCGTCACATAACCATGGTCTTGCAACACTCTTATCGCTTCTTGCAAAACAGAACCTTCTCTTAGAGCATTAGGAGCGAACTGCATTAAAGTTCTGATAGTGAACCATCCCTCTTTTCTTTTATCAGGATGACGAACCATCCATTTGAATAAAATATTCGCATTCTTCGTTTTTTGACTAATGGCTAAGCCAGAAAAAACCCTCAATGTTTCATTTAAAAAATATCGAGCTAGAGTCATGCCTCGTCGCATCTGTTCAGCTGAGATTTCCATAACATTGAGATCATCAGCTAATGCTAGAGTAGCGGCTATTCTAAAGGCTTGTTCTCCGGACTTTGAGGCAAACGAACGAACGGAGGAGTATTTGCCATCAGGCCCTTCTTGAAACTCAACTTCATGATAATAATCCACCCACAATTTTTGGGCTTCACTAGTGGGCTTGAGTGTTCTTGGATTCAATTCATTTTTCTTTGGAGACGCCTCATCTATGGGCAAACGTTGATCTAAAAGTTTGACCATAAGATCATTGAAATCCACTATGGCAGAGTGAGTAGAAGGGTTTTTATCTACAAATGTTCGACTTCCCGCAAGTTGATCTGGCTGCACTAAAAGAAATCTGGAAAGCAAACCTTGTTTTTCGAGGACACCCCCATGAATAAGACTTTGCAAAGCCACATCCTGTAGCATAAGATGAACCGATAAGCGCTTGCCCCTCAACGTTAGAGATCCATCACTTTTCCTTACCCAGCTGATGTCGTTGCCATCCCAAATTGAAGAAAGACCCGCAGCGGTTTTAAGCTTATTGTCTTCATTAAAGGCGTAACCTCCTACGAGTCTGCCTCCATCATCGGAAAAAATTCCTGCTGTGGGTTGCCCAATCTTATATAGCTCCACCAACCCCTCATAAGTAGGCTCCTCACAAATGATATACGGCTGTAAGGGAGGCACTGGTTCAGGAGGCAAATCCGATAGCAATTGTTCTGCATTGTTCTTATTAAGGGCGTCCTTCTTCCTTTTGTCCCAAAGGGCATGCTGATCTCGATAAACGTTATGTTGTTGGATAAAACAGCGTTCTTCGGCCTTTTGCCACGATTTGATCATGCTGATCGCAATTCTATCGACAGCGCTCTTTCTTTCGCCACTTTCTGCAATACTTAAGCAAAAGAGGCTAATTGGCCTAATCCCATACCCAATGTCTACATTTGCGTGAGCTTGAACAGCAAGGGCTATAGCAGCCAAAATACTGAGACCGCAAACAGAATCCGCAGCCTTCACAAGTTCGCATATAGCGTTTGCAGCTTTGCCGGGCACCTGACCTAAAGCATCAAAAGGAAATGGCTCAGATGAAGGTATTGAGGGCAAAATTACAAAAGTTTCATGTTCTTTTTTGAGTTCTTCTGCCCGCCTCTTACATTCTTCAAAAGCTTGGTTGTTATTTTTCTTTAAACTCGGTATATTGGGGCTAAGCGAATGTTTGTCATTCGATGATGGAGCTGAGACCGGCAAAGTTGCAGCTCCTTCTTTTTTTTCGGCAATAATATTCATTTCACGGCTCCTCTTCTATTGGATTCCAACCATGAAAAAAACAAGCGTGGAGAGACAAGTAATTTACGTTGGCCTATCCTGCGTACGAAGCAGTCAGCCCCGTTGAATTTCGAGTTAAATAAAATCCAACGCAGACTGCCTAAGCTGATAATTGAGGCATAGCGTTGGCAAAAATCTTTAATTGTCAGATATTCGTTGTAATCATCCATACACACTCCATAAATGTGAGCTATTTTGAATTCAGAACTGCCAAAACCAACCGTTGTTTTTAGCTCTCTGCTTTAAATAAATGCTTTCATTTCTAATCTATTATTATCAATTAAATCACGCTCTAGGCACATCTTAAACAGTATTGATCAAAAGTTATTTTCCGAATATGTTCTAGACAGGATTTTTTAAATCAGGCAAAAACTTTTGTCTTCGAATTGCCATCAAAAAATGCTTATTTGATCGATTCAAGCTGAGTAATCCCCAATTTATTCCCTATCATTTGAGTAATTCCGCTCTTTTTCCAACGACGATATTGAGAATCAACCACTCGCCAAGGAGAATATCGTGAAGGGAGCTTTCGAATAGGACAATTTGTCGTTAAATGATATAAAATCCCATTCAAAATATCTCTTGGATGATATACAGATTTCCTCCCTTTGCTGGAAAAATCAGTAATAATAGGGGCTATTTGACCCCACTCCTCATTGGATATTTGCTTAGGCATTTTTCCATTTGATCGTTTTCTTTGACGCAAAGCCCTCTGAGCTTTGACAACGGGTCGAAGTGAAGGTGAAGTTACACGACCAGGGAGATCGGCTTTTTTACCCGCCTTTGCGAAATAACGCTCAATTTGTGTAGGCAATAAAGGAGCTCCCTTTTGATTGGAAAACAAATACCAAGATCGAGGATGGATCTGTCGACATAGTTCTTTCCATATGTATTTTGGAAGATAATGTACAATCATGCGAGAACCACTGTCAGTTGATCGATGGAAACGAATCCAAGTAGGGGCTTCATCTTCAGGAGCGATTTCATCAATCGTCAATCGAAGGATTTCCTGAAGAGTCAAAAAGCCATGAATTTCATTCAAAGAATTATTCAAATACCACATGATTTGAGCAATAAGTGCGCTTGGTCGATGAATGGTCTTTAATGCCCTCAAAAAACGTTCAAATTCTGCTCCATTTAAAATAAAAGATTTTCTTTTTGTACGACGCCGATGTGAAGAAGATTTATTTTCTGAGCTTATTTCTTTTGTATCGGGGTGCCCGGTCACCCATCGATAAGGGATATCATTTTGCAGGCAGAGCTTCTTTACCTCAGCTGAAGGCAAATTCCAAGGCAAAAGCGTTTCTTTGATTGACGCGGCTATTTCAGTCTGAATGGATTCACTACTGCGTCTTCTAAGAGGTTTAAGAGGTTCTTGCCCCTCTGCTAAAATAAACCTAAAACGGTGAATCTCTCCTGTGTCCTCATTTAATGCATCTTTTGGAATGTGAAAGAGAGGAACAAAAATCCAGCGACCTTTGTAATAGGCTATGGATATCAATGATCGTTCTTGCAGGCATTCAATCTTCACAGCGACTCCAATTCAAGAAAGTTTTTATTCATTCGATCAATAACTGCATGCTTATGAGTGTCGCTCAAATGAGCATAACGCTTGACCATCGCTAAGGTTTTATGTCCCAAAATTTCAGCAATTTCTGACAAGGAAGCCCCGCTCATGGCAAGGTAACTTGCGGCGCAATGACGAAGATCATGAAATCGAAAGTCATCAATCTCGGCCTTTATTAACGCTTGTTCCCACGCTGATCGAATGACTGCGGACTTCTGAGACTTTTGAATTTGTTCAAGTTCTTCTCTGCTTAATGAAGAAGGGTTTTCTAATTCCGCAGCTCTTGAACTTCTAGAACGGGGTAGGCGAGGGAAGACAAGAAGCGCATGTGGGGGACGAGATTTTTGCAGGTCAGCAAATACGCTTAAGGCTTGTGAAGAAAGAGGAACCGCTCGTCGATCGCCATTCTTTGTTTCGTGAAGCGTGATCAATTTTCTCAGCATGTCAACTTGATTCCAGTTGAGATTGATGATTTCGCCAAATCTCATCCCTGTAGCTAAAGCAATTTTGACAATCGGAAAGAGATAGGGGTTTTTGCTTTCCTTACAAATCTGAAGTAGGCGAACCAGACCCTCTTGCTCAAGAAAGCGCACTCGTCCTCTTGCCTCTTTTGGCTTCGACACTTTTCTAATGGGGTTGTCATCAATCCAGCCCCATTCTTTGACCGCTACGGTAAGGGCATGAGACAAAGCCGCAATATACCGAATCACCGTTGAAGGAGATCGAACAGCGCCTCGATAAGTTGTTCCATTAGCTAATCGATCACGACATTCCGCAATCAAAGACGGAGAAAGATCTGAAAGCAGGTGGTGTCCAATTTGATCTTTCCACCATAGGAGCTGCGCTGACTGTTTCTTTTGACTCTTCTTCTTTTGTGGCAAAACATCGCGGATGTAACGGTCAATCAATTCCCCCAGTGTGTGTTTTTTGGCTTCCGCTGTTTTGAAATGTCTTCCTTCTCGAATAGAAGCCTCAGTTTCAGCAGCCCATCGCTTTGCATCGGCCAGTCGCTCATGAGTCGACGTTTGCGACGGGTATCCTTTTAATCGCACTTTGACTCGGTAGTGCGTCTTGCCATCTTGGGTTTTGCGCTTTTCAATTACTGCCATCTGATCACATCCTTAAGTAGCGGATGTAGCAACGTAGCAACACCCTTTCTCTTCATTGACCTTATTTGTTTATCGATGGCTGAACTATACAACGCGTGCCAAAAAAATTCAACAAGGGACTACAATTCCCATGATCAAATATCGTAATCACTCTAAATATCAGTGATTTACGATTTAAAAACATGAAATAGGGACACTCATGGGACACTGAGATGAAAAAATCCCATCATTTTGGAGGAAAAGAGTAAGAATGAATATGAAGTTAAGAGAGAAAAAGTGTTGGGAGAAGCTAATTAATGCTGTCCCACTAGCGTCCCATGATGCGACCTAAGCTAAGAAGACTATTTATGAAATATGGTCTAGAAAGTGATATGGGGGCGGTTGGACTCGAACCAACGGAGACCGAAGTCGAGGGATTTACAGTCCCTTGCAATTGCCGCTATGCGACACCCCCAGAAGCGTATGAAGAGATATGCTGACAGTAGGAATTGAACCCACAACCGTCCGATTACAAGTCGGGTGCTCTACCAATTGAGCTATGTCAGCACAAGTTAGAATAAGTAATGGTTATAGCAAAGTCGTTTTTTTTCTGCAACACCATTTCGTTCCCTGGACCGGGGTTTTTTTAAAAAATATCTCCTCAATATAGCTAAAATCGTGTTTTTTTGTTTATGTTTTGTTGACAAAAAAATGCGAATTATAGAATGTATACACAACCAACTTTTGCGTTAAGCTTACCAGGAGAGTTAAGGGAATGGTCCTGTCGACATCGAACCAAAAAGATATGAACTTTGCCATGAGATTTTCGTTTCTCATAGGCGTGTTCATGCTATTCATTAAAACATACGCTTATATAATCACCGGATCTGCGGCCATCCTTTCTGATGCTGCCGAATCTGTCATTCATGTGTTTGCAGTGGGGTTTGCAGCTTACAGCATGTGGTTAAGCCTAAAGCCGGCTGATCAGGACCATTTATACGGGCATGATAAGATCAGCTTTTTTTCAGCAGGATTCGAGGGAGGGATGATTATTATTGCCTCCCTTTTCATTCTTTATGAGTCTATCAACAAAATACTATATGGCTCGGCTCTGGAAAATTTAGGAAGCGGAATGATCTTCATGATCATCGTGATCATCATCAATTGCTTTTTAAGCTTATTTTTAATAAGGAAAGGAAAAAAATACAACTCACTAATCCTCGAAGCTAATGGCAAGCATATCCTCACAGATTGCTGTACCAGCATCGGAGCTATTTTAGCTTTACTCCTGGTCAAATTTACCGGGTTCCAATTTTTCGATCCCTTGATTGCTATATGTGTTGGTTTAAACATTCTATGGACCGGGAGCGGCCTGATAAAAAAATGTGTAAAAGGATTAATGGATGAAGCTGACATGGATTTGCATCACAAAATCATAAACACATTAACTAAATGTGTATCGGAGCGTGGGCTTAAATTTCATCATTTAAAGGACCGGGTCTCGGGATATTGCGTATTTATCGAATTTCATTTGTTGTTCCCGAAAGAAATTAGTTTAAGACAAGCTCATGACATTGCAAGCGAGATCGAATCGGTCTTAACCTCTTCCATCGAAGAGAGGTCGGAAATACTGACCCACCTGGAGCCCGAAGAGCTTCACGATGTCACTCACGAAAAATATGGTCTGCCCATTTAGGATGTTAGAAAATGAATGAGATGGCACATTTGAAGCAACGCAAAGTAGTGATTATTTTGCAAGCGCGTATGGGGTCTAGCCGTTTACCCGGCAAACCATTAAAAATCGTGATGGGCCGCCCCCTTTTAAGTTATCAAATCGAGAGGTTGCGGAGGATTTCATCTGTCGATGATATCGTCATCGCCACATCCGATTTGAAAACAGATCAACCCATTATCGATTTTTGTAAAGCCGAGCATGTTCATTTTTTTAGAGGCAGTGAATCTGATGTATTGGACCGCTACTATCAGGCAGCAAAAAAATATAATGCAGATGTGGTCGTGCGCGTGACAGGGGACTGTCCAATCATAGACCCATCTGTGGTAACCCAGGTGATTTCCCTCTACCTTAAGACAAGTCCCCCTTGCGATTATGTTTCCAATACACTTGTACATACTTTTCCGCGCGGGCTCGATGTCGAAGTATTTTCCTTTAGCAATCTCGAAAAAGCAGCAAAAGCTGCACATCTGGCCGAAGAGCGCGAACATGTCACCCCGTATTTTTATTTGCATCCCGAAATCTTTTCCTTAAAAAATTTTGCGTGCGAAAAGAATCTTTCTCATCACCGCTGGACTGTCGATGAAAAGGACGATCTTGATCTGATCACAAAAATACTCATGGAATTATATCCGAAAAAACCTTCATTTGAAATGAACGATGTATTAGAATTAATGCAGCAACATCCCGATTGGATGAACATCAATGCTCATGTACAACAGAAAAAATTAACGATTGCTGAAAAAAAGAACTTCTAATATGACCTATTTCGTTTTTATTTATTTGATAGCTTTTCTTCCATTTGTTTCTTTATTAAGTCAAGAAATTAGTCTTTCTAATAATCCTTCAGTGAATCACATTCTCTATCTTTGTCATACGGGAAATGTAGCCTCCGCATTGACAGCTTATGAAAACTATCGCAAAGCCTCTAAAGAACACCACTTTGAACTTATCGAAGAGATCTGTCTGGTACTGTTGGATCAGGGGTTTCGTCAAAAAGATCCCGATGTGCAGTTAATGACTTTATTCGGCGCAGGGATCTCTGGAAACGAGCGGACATTATATATCATTGAAGCGAACATCCAACAATCTGCCGATCCTAAATTGCAGCTTATCGCACTGAATTTCTTAAGCCGCTACCATCATGACCGTATCGATCTGGCTTTAAAGCACGTTCTTAGCTCTAATTTTCTTCTTGCTCGCCTGGAAGCCGTTTTTCAATTGGCAAAAAATAAAAGTCCCAAAGCCGTCGGTTTAACCGAAAGCCTGATGGCCAAGGTGCCGGAAGTGATTTGGCCGATTTTTCCTCCATTATTTGCGATGAGCGGTACGCCCGATGCTAAAAAAGTCCTGCGTAAACTTCTTACCCATCCGAATGAAGAGATCCGCGTGGCAACAATTAACAGTATTGCAGAGTATGACCACGAAGATTTTCTTCCTTGCATCCGCAGGCTGGCATTGCAGGCGGGTCTTTTAAGCCAAGAGTCCTGTGCAGCTGCTCTTGGGAAATTTCGCGATGAGACATCGAGATCTAAACTTAAAATTTTAGCCGCTTGCGGCCAGCCCCACATCCGTCTGGCCGCTCTTTATTCGTTGTATCAATTGGGAGACGAAGAGGCTGAAAAAGAAATAGAACGAATGGCTGAAGGCCGGGATTTGTTTGCCATTTATCTATTAGGTGAGATCAAAGGAAGCAAAGCTCTTTTAAGGGAATTGCTTAAAAGTAAAACGTATAGTGTATCAGCCAATGCAGCATATGCTCTTTTGAAATTGGGCGATCCATGTTGTTTGCCTGCCCTTGTTCCCATTTTAGTGCAGGATACAAGAGATTTAGGCGTCAACAAAACAACATCTTCCTCTGGAACATTATCTGCATTACAAATTATCCCTTCAGCAAGGCAGCATTTTGAAGAAGACCCTGTCCTGGAGGAAATGTCTCTTCATTTACGAGAAGAGATGGTGTTCAAATCTGTGGAACTTAAGGAAAATGAGTTCTTGGCATTAGCTGATATGATTTTAGACCACAACCAAAATGATCTGATCCCTGTTCTCATGGAAGTGATGGAGAACCATGCCACACCGGCTACCATTGCATTGTTGAAAAAATATCAACAAAAACTAGGGGCCCCTTTAGTTCGAAACTATTGTAATTTGGCCCTTTATCGGCTAAAGGAACCAGGACCCTATGGAGATAACATCAGAGAGTGGATCAAGAAACAATGCAATGTCGATTTGATCCAATTTCGACCGATGATCCCATGGGATGTCAGGGAGAGGTCTGAAGTGGATTTCGAATTAACGGCCTCTGAAACCTCCAGGCTTTTGATCGAAGCATTTGAAGCGTGTGTATTTACACAAGACGATAAGGGGATTGATCTTCTCATATCTGTAATTCAAAATGGCGACTCAAAAAATAAATATGCCCTAATCGGTTTGTTAATGCGCGCAATTCAATGAAAAAACACCTTTCTTACGCAAGAAGTCTACTCTTTTTCTTTTATTTTTATACCGCATGCGCAGAAGAAATTTCAGATCCTTTACATCAGGACTCTGTCAAAATAGACTTTGCCGAGGGCATTCATTTTGATGTAAGAAATCCTACTTACGCAAATGGGGAAATTTATACTGAATCGGGAGGGGTCCTTTGCGGGGAGGACTTTCGCATTCAAGCCATGCAGATAAGGGTATTGCGCGGCGCTTTGGATGAGGCTCAATATTCAGTCGAAGCTTCGGGATCGTTAATGGTCCAGTATGGACCCAACCTTTTTATTGGAGAGCGGATCGAATATGATTTTTTGACCAAAACCGGAACGATCTTTTGCGGCAGAACAATGGTAGAGCCCTGGTTTTTTGGCGGGGAGCAAATTCATTTGCTTGCCGATGGCAGCTATCAAATCGAAAAAGCTTATGCGACGACATCTGAAAGTGAATATGAAGACTGGGCTATTGTAGCAGATTTAGCCACATTATCCCCGGATCATTTTTTGGAAGCAAAAAACCTAAAACTGAAAATTCTGCAATTGCCCGTATTTTGGGTTCCCTCGATGCGAGTCAACCTCGATTGGATTTTTGACGCACCGATCAAATACCACATTAAATGGGGGGGCAATCAGGGTCACCGGTTTGGGCTTGCCTATAAACTTTTTACCTGGAATAACTGGACATCCACACTGCTTTTAGAGTATCGCTTAAAATATGGTCTTGGCGGCGGCATCGAATCTAGTTATCGGTCACAGGACAAAAAAACGGTTTTCCATTCCATTAATTATGCTGCGAGGGATGCTTCGATCATTCATCCCGATCAGCGTTTCCGGTACCGTTTCAAGGGAGTGGGGGACACCCTTTTGTTCGATGACCGGGTCACGGCTCATCTTTCCTATGATAAAGTCAGTGATATTGATATGCCGACAGATTTAGATGATAAGGGATTGGAATTGCGAACGGTTCTTCGGACGGAATTGCTGCTTCGCAACCAGGATGAAAATCGTATTTCCAGTTTAACGACCCGTTTACGCATCAATAATTTCCAGACAGTCAAGGAGCAACTGCCTACTTTTGCCACTTCCTTTCGTCCTGTCGTATTGGGTTCTACAAAAATCATTTCCGAATCAAGCATGAAGCTGTCTTACCTCGATTTTTCATATGGCAATAACCAGGTATGCGTACATGATTATCGCTCAACCCGCCTGGAATTCTCCCCTTTATTTTATCGCCACTTTACATTCAGGGGAGTGAATGTCACTCCGGAAGCGGGGGGAGTGTTGATCGGTTACGGCAATAGTCCCGATCATTCTGCAAAATGTTTGGCAGTCGGCAAATTGGGTTGTCAAATGAATATGAGATTTTGGCGTAATTACATAAACTATAAGCATATCGTTGTTCCCTATTTGAACTATACCTATTATTCGATGCCGACAGTTCTTCCAGGAGGCCATAAGGGTTTTGATCCGAACGGTCATTATATTTTTGATATTGAAGACGGCTGGTACCGTTTGAGCATGCTCCGTTTTGGTGTCTTGCAAAGTGTTTTTCATAAGCGCAGTCAGTCCAACCGGGTACTGGCCGCAGATATTTATGCAAATGCGTTTTTTAATACCCATACTTTTTCTCAAAGTATACCAAAAGCCTATGCACAAGTGACATGGAAGCCTTTTTTATTCCTCACAAACATATTGGATACAGGTTGGGATTTTATTCACAATGAAGTAGATCATTTTAATTTTCGCACCGAATGGACGTTTGATGCAAATCTCGCTGCATTTATCGAATACCGTCACAGGAGCCGCTTTGACTGGCGTAAAGCCGACCGGACAAATTTTATTTTAGATTCTTTTCTTTCTATTTCAGAACTTGAAAAATCTCAACTTTCCGATCGGAGGGACACATTATTATTTCATCTGTTTTACCGGTTTCACCCAAGCTGGGCATTCGAATTTGAATCGCGTTACGGATGGAACCGGATCGAGGAACCGCCATATACGGAATTCGAGATCGATTTGCTCGGGCGATTGCGCTCCAGCATTAATTTTAAATTATCTTATCAGCATAGGGAAGATGACGATCGCCTTTCCGTTTACTTTTCTATAGGACTGGATCGTCCCAGCTGGTTGTTCAGGTAGGCCGTTTATTGGACCTTTTTGCTAATTCACTTCCTTGCCCGTGCCCTTGCCTGCTTTGTATTATGGACATGGACGACATGAGACAATTGCAGAATTGACAATAAAATAATTTAACAAGATCGTTTCCGGCAAGCAAGATTAAGATCATGATCAAGATCGAGATTAGGAATGTTCTTAATCTCGATCTTGATCATGATCTTAATCTTGCTTGCCGAAAAGTGTTGAACTGGTCTTTTGCAATTGTCTCATGCCGTCCATGAAGTCCATATCGTCCATGTCCATAATACAAAAATAAAAGTTTAATTTAAACTTATTGAATATTATATATAAAATCATTATAATCTAGAGTAAGAATGTATATAAATTTTAATTCCCTTAAAGGTTTTTTATGCCACGTATAGAAGCTCCCGGTTCACAAAGTCCTCTTTTACCCGCACAATCAGGAGCACAGAATCAAAAAAAACAGGAAAGCGAGGCGCAAAGGATTGCGCAGAACGCATTAATTCCACCCGCAAGCGTTCCCTCCCAAAAAGAACTCCTATCTTTAGATAATTCCGATTTTGTAACGAGGATCGCTACTCTTGCGTTTGAGGTCTATCTCTATTCTGAAGAAAAAAAAAAGAGCCACGGTACCTCTATTATAAAGGCTGGTAGAAAGAAGTTTATTTCATTCCTTGTTCCTCGTATCAAAAAAATATTGATAGAAATTTGCAATAAAGACGAACAAAATGTAAAAAAAGCCTCTTTTATTGATTTGCTATTGGGGCTTAAACGCAATATTGATACGCATTTGAATAAAGAACTTATGACTCAATTAGCTAATACGCCTAGTCGTGAAGAGAAATTGCGAATACTGGAGGCTATTATCGGAGAGATGAGAGATCTCTTAATGCCAAAAAACATGATTGGGGATTGCTTTCCGGGATTTATCGAAAATATGATCCGCAAATCCTGCGAAGGATATATTGCAACTGCCGTTATCGAATATTGCGAAATGAAATTGCTTTATGATAATGCCCTCAAATTAGATGAGAATCTCGCGGAAGGAAAGGTATTAAAACCGGTATCTAAAATGGTTTGCAGCACGTTGGCCAAATTCTTAATGGATGGCGAAACAGTAAACACCTTGGCAGAAAAGGCTTCAGGCACACTCGCTGAAACATTACCTGCCAAGAAGGCAAAAGATGTACCGGATGGCAAGAAAGCAAAACCTGTAGAAAAGGAGTCTAAGGTACCCCCTGTGCCCGCTAGTTTGAAGCCACTGCTGTCTGTCGAAATTAAAGAGTTTGGAAAGGCCATTGCCTCAGAGCCCCAAGTCAGCGTGCTTATCGAGGGAGTTTTATCCCGTGTTCTTAAAAAGATGTCGCAGACTCCGCCAGCTGAGTCAACAGGCGATCCGATTGCTGATGCTGCGATTAATTTGGCTGAGATGGTTTCCCGGTTTGAAAAACAGTATCCCGGCCCCGATAAGCCATTTGACCATTTGGCTCTAGAATTAAGTGAACTGGTTGGTCTGTCTTCAAGCGACTCACTTGTGTCAAAATCAGTTTTGGGCTTTATCCAACCTTATATGACGAGCGAAATCCCTGACATTTTAAGTAAGAAGTATCAAACATATATTTTCCCATTATTAGAGATTTACAAAAGTCTGACCATAATTCCCAAACTTTCTGCAGATCCAAAATTAGCCTCAGTACAACAACCCATAGATCAACTGGCTGATTTTGCCGTAAAGAAGGCACAAAATCTTTGCATTCAGGATGGTCAGGCACTAGATGGCAAAACCTTACTCGGGCCCATTGTCGCAGATGCTGTGGAAGATAAGCTAAACACTCTGATCAATGAATTTTTTCCAGGCGCTGCCAAAAAACAGGATGCTCCTGCTGCCGGAGAAGAACCGATTGCTCCTGCGCCCCCGCCTCCATCCGAATTTGTTCGGGAAGCTGGAACCTATATTTCTGCCGCACTTGGTAAATTCGGTTCTTCCAAAGATGCGAGAGCCTCCATTTTTTGGAAGGCAATTGAGCAGAATGTCAAACATATTGTCTCCAATGTTTTGTTACAAAATGTGGAAGGAGAGGCGCAAGATTTGCGCGCGGTTGCCATCGATAACATTTGTGAAAAACTGGCTGCATTTTTCTCTAATGAACAAAATCTCCAGTCAATAAATGGGCGTTATGAGCAATTGCGAAGGGAATATGAAAGAAGGGAGAAGGCCGGTAACCCTCTACAGACTCCTGAAGCAGAACACTATTTTCAGAAAAAATTCGATGCACTTAGCAAAGAGCTTTTAGAGCAAATCATTGGTGTTCGTGAAGTGGGGGGGCAGAGGGTATTGGATCTAAACGTTCTTGGACTTCCTCCATTAGTCACTGAACTGATCAGCACCAGGCTCATCGGTAAAACTTCCCTGCTTCTCGCATGGGGATATTCAACAATCAAGGCCCCGCTTTATTCTGCCGATGATTACCAAAGGCAATTGTCCGAGCTGCTACCCGATTCAAGAGAAGGGGAGAGAGTGGTAAAAAATGAAAAGCGGGAATTTATCATTAAATTTGTCAATGCTTTTGGCGATCATTATTTAACTTCGCAATTAGACGGCCTCCTGGCATCTCCATTGGAGAAATATACGGGATCGGGAACAATTCCAAGCGTTAACGGGGCAAATCACAGGTCCGAACGACATCAACTGGTGGGAGGATTGTCCAAGTCTGTCATTTTCCAGGTCCTTGTTCATGCAATCCAACAAGCTCAAACTGATGGCGTGGACATACAAAAGCGGATCGAGGAATTAATCGGCAAATATCGCCCCCTATTGAAACAGGAGATTGAAAAAAATGGGTCGGATCCGGAAAGGAGAAAAAGCGCCCTTAAAAAAGTTTCTCAAGAGTTTAGCAAAGAGATGTTGAATATTCTTTTCGGCAAAGGCTATTTGGAAAAGGACTTGCCCCTCGATCTTCCTTCCTCTTCCTTGTTTCCCGTATTGGGGGCTGATTTTTGGAAATCCTTTAAAACAGAAAACCTGCCAGACATTTTTACAGATCTTTTTGAGCAGCTGATGGTGGCGAATTATCGTGACGCTGACAGTACTGTACGGTCTTTATCAAATAGTATCGCAACAAAAATCCGGGCAGGGATCAATGTGCAGGACTTTAGCGATTCCATGCAGTTAGCTAATCTGAAGGCCTCCCTTTCCACCTATTTCCATTCACCCGAGATATCAGCGGTAATCGACCATGCGATGACAGAGCAGATCATGAAAGAGGCGCTAGTATTAGTGCAAAAAGAAAAAACAGGAGAAATGCCATCACAGACCGGGGACCTTTTAGAGAACTACCTCGATTCAGTCCTCGCGAATAGCATCAAAAAATTAAACATATTTACTTCAGAGTTGAATAAGGACAATAAAAACCTCTTGTTAGAGGCTGTCACCGAAGGAATGCAAGAAGTTCGCGATCAATTGCATCGCCTGAATAATCAGTCTTCTTTTCGTTTATTTGGCGCCCCTACGAGAGAATCGCGTCATGCTGCTCTCGAATCGGCCCCGGAAGGCTCTTTGCTCCATCCCATTTTTTTAAATGAGGAAGGTGTACTGAAAACAAGAACACAGGCAGAAAAGGAAATTAAGCAATTAAAAAAGGCGGTAGTGAAAAAAAAAGAAGAATTCGCAAACCTTAAAAAAGCCGAACATGAAAGACTTAGCGCTGAACTCCAAACTGCTGAGGCAGAGTTAAAGGAGATACAAAGGAATAAGGAAAGGGTAAAAAAAGAACTTAAACTAGTTGAAGAATTCGAAGAGACCTGGCTGCAAAAAGATCAGCAAAGAAAAGAGCTTTCGGAACAAAGAGAGGAAACAAGAAGAAAATTGATCGCCCAGGGTCTTTTAAGTCAAAAGGAAGTACTTCGAGGTGAAAAGGATCTCCAAAAGACCAATGAAAAAAAATTAGAGGAGCTCAAAACTGAATGTCGAAGAAATTTATTGTCTCCTGCCAAAAAAGAAAAGGAAAGTTCTTCGGGAGAGGCCGTATTAGAGAGGTCTGAGTTACTTTCCTTTAATGACGTCAATGTCAATGACAAAGAACTTTCGATTGACCAAATCATTCAACAGACTAAATCTAAAGCCCCGGAGAAAATGACCGAATATGAATCCTCTGAAGAGAGTCAGAAAAAGGAATGTGGGAAACTGGAAAAGGCACGGGATGCAATAAAAGAAAAAATAAAAAATAATGTATTGGAACCGGCTCAAATTCGAGAATTACAAGCACTTGACACCAAAATCGTCGAAGAGACTTCCAAAATTGAATCTTGCAATCTGCAATTAATGGATCTTGAAGAGAGGCGGGCAAAGGGGGTCACTGACCCAACCGTTGAGGAGATGCGGTTCTTAAGAAAGAGGAAGAGAGATTTCATTGAAGAGTTTGAATATTTGACCGGTTTTGGAAAAATTTCCAAACTTAAAAAGCAAATTGACAAAATCGAAAAGACAAAACTTGAAGGGATCAACCAGAAAAAAAAGCTTGAGGCTGAAATTGCAGAGTTAGAAAAAAAGGGTGCTAGCGCTGACTCCGAAGAAATTTCCAAACGCAAAAGGCAGATTGACAAAATCGAAAAGACAAGACTTGAGGGGATGGACCAGAAAAAAAAGCTTGAGGCTGGAATTGAGCAATTACAGAGCAAGGCTGATAGTGCTAAAAAAAGAGTCATCGCTAAAAAAAGCAAACAGTGTGCTGCCTATAAAGAACAAAAGAGAATGATCCTGAACCTGAAGAACCTGAACCAGGACTACTCCTTTAGTATAGTCGCAGATAAAATGATGACACCGGGAGATCCCGATAGCTTTAAATTTGAAATTTCAAGGAAAAAGATCGCGAAAGTAGAGATAGAGAAGCTTGTCAAGGAAAATGAAGGGCTTGAAAGTGAGTTAAGACTTAAGCAAACCGAAAGACAACAAAAACTCGAATCTATTCCTGAAGGGTCTGTCGATTATGCAAAGAAGCTTCATGAGATTTCTGAATTCTCCCACGCAATTCTGAAATTACAGAAAAGTATTCTACATAACAAACAACACATTCATAAGTATGAGAAATTCATTAAAAGTTGCTCAGCCACTGAAATCGAATTCCTCGATAAAAAAATTAAAGAGACAGAAGACCCGGTTGGATTTTTAAGAGATCAGATAGAAGATGTCAATCGCGATCTGCACGAAATGAATATGCGTCAGATTGAATATCGTAAAAACTTTTTTA
>JABDCW010000020.1 GCA_013287905.1 Chlamydiota bacterium
GCTGCGTGAGTGTGCGTTCCCTTGCCCGAATTTATTAAAATCCAGTACAATACTTGGGAAAACCCAAAAAGAATATAATCACTTTATTATGTCAAACCAGGAAAAACAACCAGTTAATGTCATTGTCGGAGGAGGGGCCGCCGGTTTTTTCGGAGCCATTGCCTGCGCGGCAAGCAATCCAGACTGCCAAATCATTATACTGGAAAAAACGCGCCAATTACTCACTAAGGTCAGAATTTCCGGGGGCGGCAGATGCAACGTCACGCAGAATTGTTTTGATCCGAACGTGCTTGTCACAAGGTATCCTAGAGGGGGAAAAGAACTTCGGGGAGCTTTTGCAAGATTCCAGCCTAAAGATACGGTAGCCTGGTTTACCTCGCATGGGGTCGCCCTCAAAGCGGAGGAAGATGGACGAATGTTCCCGACAACAGACCGGTCCGAAAGCATCGTATCTTGCCTGATGGAGCAAGCTTCCCTCACAAGGATCACCATACGCACCGAAACTGCTGTGACCGGCTGTCAAAAAAACGGAAATACCTTTTCCCTATTATTGTCAGACGGGCAGTCCCTGGAATGCGACCAGCTTCTTCTTGCCGCCGGAGGAACGCACAAATTAACACCTCTCCTCACAAGCCTCGGACACACAATTGTTCCACCGGTTCCCTCATTATTTACCTTTAATATCCCTGACTCCTCATTGCATTCCCTTTCCGGTATTTCTCTAAAACATGTCCGGTTAACTCTGGAAGAAGCCGGATTACAGGAGGAAGGGCCTTTGCTGATCACCCATTTTGGATTTAGCGGACCTGCAGTCTTGCGGTTATCTGCCTGGGGCGCCCGATTTTTGCATGAAAAAAATTATCGCACCACAGTAAAAATTAACTGGCTGCCTCAATTTTCTGAAGAGGAGCTTAAGGGATGTTTAGAAACATACCGGAAATTACACACCGCTCAATTGGTTTTGAACACACCAATTTCCCCCTTGCCAAAAAAACTCTGGCAGAAATTGCTTGAGAAGGGGGCAATCGATCCACTTTTAAGATGGTCATACTTTTCCAAACAGCATAGGCAAAAGTTAATCAGTGTATTGCATGCGGATGTCTACCAGATCGATGGAAAAACAACACACAAGGAAGAATTTGTCACATGCGGCGGCATCGATTTAACCGAAGTGAATTTTAAAACAATGGAAAGCAAGATTTGTCCTCATCTTTACTTTGCCGGCGAAATTTTAAATATCGATGGCATTACCGGCGGATACAATTTTCAAAATGCATGGACTACAGGGTGGATTGCAGGCAATGCCATGGCAGCTTTTAATAAATCGTTGTAAATTATTTTTTTTTATTTTAATCTCCCGATAGGTGAATTTTTTTGAACTTCAAACAAATTCACCTGTTTGATCATATACTCAAACCAAAAGGGATTTACATTATGAAAAAAACTTTCTCAGGTTATTTGAAATACCTTTATTTACTTGCGGCCGCATCGGTCAGTCTCAACGTTTACGCAAGCCCGGATGGATCTTCCGGCGAGGCAATGGTCCGGCTTTCAGGGCATATTCCCCCAAGAGTTCAGGCACATGCTGTTTCCTTAGGAGCTCTTAATACCGATGAGCATGTCCACGCAATCTTTACTCTACCTGTACGCAACCAGGCCGAACTGGAAAAGCTTATTCAACGCCTCCACAATCCAAACGATGAATATTATGGCAAATACCTGACTTCGGAAGAATTTATTGAAAAATTCGCACCCTCACAAGAAGATTATGACAAAGTCATTAACTATGCCAAAGGACAAGGTTTTACAGTTACGGGCACGCATGACAACCGCCTGTTGCTAAACACGAGCGCCCCTGCCGGCACAGTGGAAAAGGCAATGGACATTACTCTGCATCAGTATGAATATAAAGGAGGCCGAAAATTTTATGCAGCTACTATAGAACCTGCAGTTCCAGCCTCTATCGCAGCAGTGATCAGCGGTGTCGTCGGTTTGAACAACGCAGGTCAGTGGCGTACCCATTATCATCAACTGAAAAATAATGCCACCTCTAATGCATCCCCATCGGGGCCGGGAGGCGGGTTCTCCCCTCATGACATTGCTGTCGCTTACAATCTGACAGGAATATCGGCCAATGGCGCCGGGCAAAGTGTAGCTACACTCCAACTGGGAAGCTATCTGGCAAGCGACATCAATACCTATACAACTACTTTTGGCCTGCCCCCGGCAAAAATGCATAATGTTTTAATCCTTGGCGGCCCTACTGACCCTACCCCCAATGGAGAAACCACTCTTGATGCTCAACTTGTCCTTGCAATGGCTCCAGGATGCGACCTCTATATGTACATGGCCCCTAACTCAAATCAGGGTGTCGTCGGCGCATACAATAAGATGGCAACAGACAATATTGTCAAGTCAATCAGCACTTCATGGGGACTCGGGGAAGACGAAACCGACTCTCAAACATTACAGACCCAGAATACGATCTTTATGCAGATGGCAGCACAAGGTCAGACAATGTATGCCGCAGCAGGCGATAACGGAGCTTATGACGATCAGAATTCGACCCTCGTCGTAGATGATCCGGCTTCTCAGCCTTATGTTGTTGGTGTGGGAGGAACAACCCTGACAGTTGATTCTACCACCGGTATATACCTCAGTGAGGCAGTATGGAATGATAGAGAAGGGTCCGGCGGCGGCGGCGTCAGCAAAATTTGGCCGATTCCTTCCTGGCAGACCGCAGTGGCAACTACCTATTCCAAGACCAATAGAAACGTACCGGATATTTCGCTTAATGCCGATCCTGAAAAAGGGTATGCGATTTGCTTAAATGGTTCATGGACAATGTTTGGCGGCACAAGCTGCGCAGCGCCCCTTTGGGCAGGTTTTACCGCTCTTATCAACCAGGAGCTCGCAGCAAACCAAAAGCCTCCTTTAGGCTTTGCCAACCCCAAACTCTATGCTCTTGGCACCGATCCAACAGCATCTGCACAAGTGTACCATGATGTCACCTCAGGCAATAACTTATTTTATCCTGCCGGATCAAAATATGATAATGCAACCGGATGGGGCACACCAAACTGCCAGAATTTATTACAGGCGTTAATACAAGGGTCCACCACTCCGGTACAACCACCTCCCCAAGTCGCACCAGTATTAAAGATCAGCATGACACATGCCGGTCCTTTTAGAAAACGGGGAATTGGCGCATACCAGATCAACGTGTCTAATACCGGAGCCGGTCAGACTTCAGGTCCGGTTGCAGTGACTGTCAGCCTCCCAAGAGGTCTGACATATTACTCGGCTTATGGACAAGGGTGGGTTTTATCGAATAGCAATCAACTCGTCTTTACGCAAAGCAACATTCTAAAACCTGGTGCGAGCTATCCAGCTCTTACATTATATGTAGTCGTTAACCGCCAGGCACAGAGTCTCCTCACATCAAGTGCTACTGTATCGGGTGGAGGGTCTGCATCGCAGACCGTCACAAGTCCGACGCAAATCACCGGTTTTTAGCGGGTGATTCCCAAACGATCGCAATCAGGTCCCCTGATTGCGATCGGATCTGTCTTCCTAAAGGAGGTTAAGAAAGCTGCTCTGGAGGAAGTAAATAAGTGATATACCTTCCAAATGTCATCATAACCAGATCCCATCTATGCCGATAGGTATGTCCAAACTTAGAAATGATATAAATGCCACTCAAATGTACACTTTCCACTATACCAAAATGTCTGACTTCTACGGGTGTATGATACATGGCTATATGACCTGCTTGTGGTTGTTTAACCACTTTATACCGCTTTGAAGTCAAAAAACTGGTAACAGTATTGATGTTTCCTGACAACTTGGCCCCTATATCACGTGACGTAAGGTCCTTGTACCAGGGAGAATGCCCAAATACGACAGAATGAGAGCGCTCTTTTCCTTCTTCGGGGGTTGTACTTCTGTTTATAACAGTAACTCCTGAAATACATCCTAAAAAATCAAGTTGTGCGAGATTTAACATTGTCGCCATCGCCACACTGTCGTATCCCTTACACGCACATTCATGTACCTGCTCCAGAAAATATATAGTTGCATAAGCAATAAGTTTGCGTTCTTGCGAATCTTCTATATAAGTAGTGTTGCAAGTAATATTTCTTTCTTGTGGTTCATCGCTGACACAAGCTAAACTCTCGATTAAACCTTGATTAAGGGACTTAGGTATTTTCCCCGACAATTCCTTTAACTTACTTATTTTGTCTGGAGGTATCTTGCTTTGAAACCAATGAAGTGCTTTTACAGTATCTACAGTAGCTGCCGATTCCACATAATCCGCGATAAGTGTGACAAGGCCTTTCACTTGCTGAAGCGGAAAATTAGGCGTTTCAGTCATTTCCCTGATGATCAGGGATTGGGCCAAGGGCAATTCTGTTCCTATTGGATAGATATTGATCATTTCCATCCCATACAGACAAGGAACAAGCCAATACATAAATACACGAGACTGATCAATCGGTAAAATAGATTTGATCTATTCTCCAGGAAGGAGAAATATTTTATAAAATCGGGATATACTAATAAACCAAACCCCTTGAGTAAACTCCACCACCCCAGCACTGTAATGATTAAAGGCCAATCAAGCGACCAGATATTGTGAAGAGCTACGACAAAAGCGCCGATCAATAATGCCAGCATCCCTCCAAGTAAAAGAAAATTTTCATCTCTCTTTATCTGAGGATACAGTTGCCGTAAACGGTCCGGATTGATGATAAAGGCAAGGCCTACACTTAAAAAATATAATCCTAAGATTTTTGCTAATACCACTGACATAACCCCTCCTAATGATTTATATACCAAATTTTATTTTGCAAGCCGGTAGAATTAAAAACAATAATTTACAAATCATCTTGACAATCTTTAGCCTTCTTGTTCAAAGTAACAATAATAAGGAATATGAGGCAGCATGGGCATTCCCGACAGAAATGATGACTCCGGCAGAAACACAAGTCCCATTACGGGACGCCTGATCCTCGGCATTCTGATTGCCCTTGGCGCCTTATTCACCTACTTTAACAACTCCCAGGAAAATCCGGTCACCCATCAAGTACAACATATTTCTCTCACTCCCGACCAGGAAATCAGACTGGGCCTTGAATCTGCCCCGTCCATGGCAAGACAAATGGGCGGAGAAATTCATTCCTCAGACCCAAGAGCTATAGAAGTAAGCAAAATTGGACAGCTCATCATATCGAAAACCGAAGCGGAAAAAAGTCCATGGAAATTTAAATTTCATCTTTTAGCCGATCCGCAAACAATCAATGCTTTTGCTTTACCGGGCGGACAGGTTTTTATCACCCTTGGCCTCTACGATAAACTTCAGACAGAAGCACAGCTCGCTGGAGTCTTAAGCCACGAAATAGGACATGTGATTGAAAGACATTCCGCCCAGCAGCTTGCCAAGGCAGAGCTTGGCCAGATGCTTGTAGTTGGGGTGGGAGTGGGAGCGTCCGGCGATCAGCAATCAAACCTGTATGATCCTGCGATGATCGCAGCAGTCGCCAATCAGATGATCCAATTGCATTATAGCCGCCATGATGAATCCCAGGCTGATATTTGGGGACTGAAGCTCATGACGGAAAGCGGATTTGACCCGCACGCCATGATCGATGTGATGGAAATATTGAAAGCTGCCTCCGGAGGAAGAGGCGGCCAAATCGAGATGTTCCAAACCCATCCCAATCCCGATTTACGTATCGAACAAATCAAGGCCTACCTCAAGGAACACCCCCCACAACCCGGGTTAACCCAAGGGGAAAACCTAAATTCTTAAAATGGACTTCATGGACGGCATGGACGGCATGAGACAATTGCAAAAGTCTTTGGATTAAGAGCAACCGATAATAATTCAACGCAAAGGCACAAACATAGTTTTCCCCATAAGTAAGCAAAAGCCTTTTTAAACGTTATCTATAATAAATTCAACACAAAGGCACGAAGACCCAAAGAAACAAAGAAATTCTGCCTCCAGACCCGTTCCTCTTAGTGTCTTGGTGTCTTCGTGCCTTTGTGTTGAATATTTCGCCAACCCTGAATAATCTAAGATTTTTGCAATTGTCTCATGCCGTCCATGAAGTCCATATCGTCCATTCTCTTAAACTGAGACACGAAAACTATTCTTCAGTAACGAGTGGTCTGTTCGTTTCTTTCCAGTATTTTCTTGTGGAGTGGATCACATCGGTCGAAAGCCCTAATATGCCAAACAGGTTGATGGAGAGCATCAACGAGACCGCAACGTCAGCCAACACCCAAATGGTCTCCACATGCAGCAAGCTGCCAAGAGGAACGATCGCAATATAACAATAGCGGAACCAATGGGCGTTATCTTTGCCCGACAGATAACTAAATGCCTTTTCTCCGCAATAGCACCAGGCCATAATTGTCGTAAAGGCAAAGAGGAGGAGCGCTGCGATAACGATATAGCCGCCAACAGGATGGTTTAACCCTGTCGAAAAAGCATGGGTCACCATATTTGTGCTTTTCAAACCTGCTACTTCCGATGCCCCTGTAACAATCAATACAAGACCCGTAGCTGTGCATACAATCATGACGACAAGAGGGGCAATGAGCGTGGCAATTCCATCGAGAACGGGATGTTCCGATCTGGCGCTTGCCTGAAGGATCGGCACAATCCCAAGCCCTGCATCCGTTGCAAACAACCCCCGGTCAAATCCGGTCGTAATTGCCTTCAATACCCCGGCTCCAAAAATCCCTCCCCCAATGGCAGAAAGACCAAATGCCTCATTCACCATCAATTTAAACGCAGGAATGACCTCTTCGCGATAAATCCCGATAATCAAAAATGCTGTCCCCAAATAAAGGAGCGCTTTAAAAGGGACAAGATAAGAAGCTAGCCTGGAAATGCGCTGGATTCCCCCCAGCACGACTAACCCTACAATGACAGCTATCCCTAAACTGCAATAGAATGCGTTACACCCTAATTTTTCTAAGGGAAGGACAATGGAATTGATTTGCGCAAAATTCCCGATAGAGATCGCACCAAAAAGGGTTAAAGCAGCAAAACCGATAGCCAGTCTGTTGCAGCCAAGACCATCCCGTAAATAATACATAGGGCCGCCCACATATTCACCAGAAGCTGTTTTTCTCCGGTAAGAGACGCCAAGGACGCAGCTGACATATTGGATGACCGACCCAAAAAATACCATAATCCACATCCAAACCAAAGCACCTGGCCCCCCTGTTGCAATGGCAACTGCCATTCCGGAAATATTGCCTGTCCCTAAGTTGCCCGCGAGCACGGAACAGACAGCCCGAAACCGGCTGATGTTGCCCTCACGCGTTGGCTGCTTCGAAGTCAGGCAGCGGACACTTGTTTTGAGATTGGTCATTTGCACAAAGCGCAACCTGAGCGTTAAATAAATTCCGCTTATGATCACTGCCGGAAACACAATGAACAATGTAAAGTAATGATTGTAGTGGCCAAGCAAGGTAAAAAAATCCATAAAACATCTTTTGTTTAATTTTTTGATGAAGGGAAAATATGAGAACAAAGGGATTTGTATTACCGCGCCAAGGCGGAAGAAGAGGAAAACGGAGAGGAAGATGTTAAAAAGTGTATGCGTTTCATAAACACGATTCTATCAAACATTCTGATTATTTGCAATCATAAACAAACTTAAGTATAAGAAAAAATATGGATATAACATTTATTTTAATGGTGACTATACTCCCTTTTCTCTCCGGGCCATATATTTTTCTGATGGATACTGTTTACCCGGTCATTCCGCTCATCCTTGGTTTAGGGATGTTCAAAAAACAGGGCAGTTTTCCAGGTGTTTTCCTCGGTTTTGTCTTCAGTTTTTCCATTTTTAGAATGCTCATATGCCTGCTCGTCAAAATCACCGAAATGCAACCTGGTACCCTGCAATCTACAGGTGCTTTCTTTCTTTTTCTGTCGGGAGCAGCTCTGCTCTTTCCTGGCTTTACCCCCTGGAATTGGACCGAAAACGGCTTTAAGCAAAGCGCCATCTACAGCTCCCTTCTGGGATTTTTATGGGCATTTTGGGTTGGGCTGTCAAAAGCGGTCTTTACCGACTACTATGAACCAGAATGGGTCGGTCCAATTGAAATCTATCTCTCCTTTATGTCCAGTCTATTTCCTGGGATCATATTGGCATGTATCGGCTGGACTTTAGCAAAAATCTATCCCGCTGATTATAAGGATATCATTCAAAAAATAATCGGCTTGCTCACCATCTTGGTTGGGGTAATGATCATGTTCCATGGGATTACGATACGGACAACACGGGAAGAATTAAAGCCAAAACCTGGTCCAAGAGTACAGTTGCATGAATTATTCCAGTTGCCGCAACAATAGGGAATACCGAAATGCATTGCCAGTTTTAATACATTTCGATATATTCACGGAATAAAATTTTGTTAACTTGTAAATTAAACATTAAATCTAAAGGTTATTATGAATCTTTCTGGCGTGAATCCGTGTTGTCCGATAAGATCTCTTGCTCTTGCTGCCCCTGATCAACCCGTACCTGAGACTGAAGCTTCCTCTGATGTACAACAGACTGACCTTCTTCTCCCTCCTCTGCCTGAAATGAAGATAGCACCCTTTGCTTTGTTTTATCAATATTGTTACGTTCCTGGTAAGGACGTAGGGGTAATGGAACCCTTTTCAGCTGATATTATCCCCTTGAAGCAATTTAAAGAAAAAATAGATACCCAAATAAGACAGGTATTTGAAAGGTTGAAACTGCAACAAATATCTCTTCTTAATTGGGGTCTTGAAATGAATAGATTAGAGCATCTTAACAAATTGCTCAAGAAGTGTGTGAAAGCTCCTGCATGTATGCAAAAGCCTCCTTTCTATCTCAGTTTGATCCAAGAATCAAGGGGGGGCCAATACAAAAACGAAAATCGGCCTGAAATTGAAAGAGCTTCTGCTTCTTCCCCTGAAGAGATTGCTCAACTTCAACAGGAAGATCAAAAGTACAGAGCACGCAAAGCTGCCGAAGCAGCCGGATAAATAAAGCTTTAATCTAAGATCCTGTTCAGAACCGTACATCCTGAACAGGCTTTAAAATTAATCCTTTTGGATCACCTGCATTAAATGATCATCGGTTTTCGCAGACCAGAAGGAATGGGAAATTTTTTCGCTTTGCACCAAGTGAATAAGCTTTGTCATGTTATTGACAAAAGAGTTTTTCCAATCTTCAAAGCTTGCAGATTGAGACCCTGCCGGCGGAATTGATTTGGCAAAGTCCTTTAACTCAGGACTTAAAGGGCAATCAATTTTTATCTCAATGGCAACTTCATGCAAATGGTCATTTGCATTTGTGATCGCCGTATTGTTTTTGAGTTGGACGATCATGAGCTCGACTGGTTCAGAAGTATTGTTCACTGTTTTATGAAATTCATTTTCAGGATCGGCCTTGCGAACCACAGTTGCCCCGGTGGGTAATGTTATATCAGTTGTCCTGCCGTCAGCTTCGAGCCTTGTGATTGTCCCCCCTTGCAACACAGTAATCACAGAAGGATAATTGTCGCGGTGAAGACCAATTTCTTCATGCGGAGAAATTTTCACCCGTACGATGGTGATTTGATCGTTTTCAAACTGTTTTGCATATTCAAGAGAAGATAATTCAAACGATAAGGCAAACATCATAAGGGTAAATAGTTTTTTCATGAGCAACTCCTGTTAAAGATGATGATTTTTTTGAATTATTTTACCAAAAATCATTTTTCCGTGCAACAGATATTCCATTAATGACAGCAACAATAAATGGCGTATCCAGTTTTACCCATAATATAGACTTTAATTCAACACAAAGGCACGAAGATACCAAGACACTAAGAGGGGATGCTCTCCAGGTTAAAATTTCTTTGTTTCTTTGGGACTTTGTGCCTTTGTGTTGAATTTATTATAGATAACGCTTAAAAGTTTTTTGTTTACTTATGGGTAAAAGTATGTTTACGCCTTTGCGTTTCAAAATTTTTAGATCGAAATTACATTTATAGTTGCTGTTTGCGCTCGTACTGGTTGCAAAAAAACAAGCTATACTCTACAATGTGCACAAAGAATTATTTTCTAAAATTCAACTACCATAAATATATATCTTATAAACACTTAAACAAACTCAAAAAGGTTTATTATGACCCAGGATATCTTATCATCCTCTTCTTATCATTCCAGAAGTACATACAATTATACAATTCAAGATCAACCGTCATATTCTAATAAGCAAGAGCACGATCACCAAGAGCAATCAAAGCTTCTCCATTCCCCTGAAGATTTTGCCCATCAATTACAAGCGTCAAGATTGTCTCAAATATTTTCTGAAAGATTTAAAACTCAATATAAAAACCCGCTAGAACAGGTGATTGAACGGTTAAATAATAGTCAAGCTTTGGAAACGATGAAAGCAGTGGAAAGAGAGGAGATAACTGGCCCCCAAATCAACTTAATTGAAACAAGTACCCGTCAAATAGTAGAAGCCACCCTATTACGTCAAGAAATTACGAAAAGACTTGGAATTAGAAAAGAAAGTCTGTCTACCCCTCCTGAAGAATTAAGTAAAAAGCCGATTCTGGCAAAGCGAAAAATAATAGGAGAAGTGAAGCCTGCATCCCAAGCTTTCTTAAGTGAAGAGGCCGCCCATAAATTAAATATATTACTACAATTCAATGAACATATTAAAAAATTTGACAACAAGGACGGAATTGACCACTATAAAGAATTAACTAAAGACCAAATTCTTGCAAGAATCTCGACACCTGATGAACAGCGGGAACAGGATCTGTGTGACTGGGCCCAAGGACGATTATTAAGACCTGTTGATTCTAAGGGTTATATTAAAATAGATGGTCCCCTGATCTCCAAACTTTAGTTCGTTCCTATCGCTGCATTCCCATTTTGTCATGGAACAAAAACCTTCCGGTGGCTAAAATAAAAAATATATATACCGAAGGTGGTTCAAAAGTTGGGATTTTGACAAGGAGGCTGCTCAAAATTTTTCGTCTGGAACGAGTGACCATTGCCTATGGCCAAGGCACGAGTGAAGACAAAAATTTTGATGCAAAGCTGACGCCGTCAAAAACCAATTTTTGAATCACGTTCGGTATATTTTAGTAAAAATTTATTGATTCTCCTGGAGTCACTATGCCCGTACCGGAAAAACCTGGGACCTTTTATCTCGGAAAACTGTTCGATGCTGCAACAGGACAGGTCACAAACAATCCGCTTTTTTATAATTCCAAAGATTTGACGACTCATGCTGTGTGTGTTGGCATGACAGGCAGTGGTAAGACTGGACTTGGCATCGCATTGATCGAGGAGGCCGGTTTGGATTCCATCCCTTCCATTGTTATTGACCCAAAAGGAGACATGGCCAACATTCTCCTGACTTTCCCCGATTTGTCTGCGGAAGAGTTTGCCCCCTGGATCGATCCCGGAGAAGCAGAGAGGAAGGGGGAATCATTAGAATCGTATGCAAAAGAGGTTGCTCATACTTGGGCGGAAGGGTTAAAAACCTGGGATGAGACTCCCAAACGCATCCAGGATTTGAAAGCCGCTGTTTCCATGGAAATTTATACACCGGCAAGCCGGGCGGGAATTCCCCTTTCGATCTTAAATTCTTTTCAGGCCCCTTCTAAAGAATTCCTTTTGGATGTCGATGCGATGAGAGAAAGGGTGGCATCCACCACATCGAGCCTGCTGACATTGCTTGGCATTAATGCAGACCCAATCAAGAGCCGGGAACATATCCTAATTTCGACTATCATCGATCATACATGGCGCGAAGGCAAAGATGTCACTCTTGCCGGTCTGATTCAACAAATACAAAAACCCCCTTTCGATAAAATCGGCGCGCTCGACAAAGATACCTTTTTTCCTCAAAAGGAGCGCATGGCTCTTTCGGTTACACTGAACAATCTTTTAGCCTCACCCGGATTTCAAGCCTGGATGGAAGGGGTCCCATTGGATATTCAGCAATTGCTCTACACCCCTTCGCTGAAACCCAAAATTTCGATCATTTCCATTGCCCATCTCCCCGATTCTGAACGGATGTTTTTCGTCACATTGTTATTAAACCAACTCATCAGCTGGATGAGGAGGCAGCCGGGCACATCGAGTTTACGCGCTCTTTTTTATATGGATGAGATTTTTGGCTATTTTCCTCCAACTGCAGCGCCCCCCTCAAAAATGCCGATGATCACCCTGTTAAAACAGGCCCGGGCCTTTGGCTTAGGACTGGTATTGGCTACGCAAAATCCCGTCGACCTGGATTATAAGGGATTGTCGAATTGCGGAACATGGTTTATCGGCAGATTGCAGACCGCAAGGGACAAGATGCGCGTTGTGGAAGGCCTTGCCGCCGCATCCAATGGCGAGATCGATGCAAAAGCGATGGATAAGCTCATTGGCGAAATCGGCAACAGAACATTCATCATGCGAAGCATCTATGAGACACAAGCCAAAATGTTCCAAACTCGCTGGACCCTCTCCTATCTGCGAGGACCCTTGACGCTAAAACAAATTGAACTCCTCACCTCCCAATGCAAAAAAGACTTTAAAGAAACGGACACAAAAACAGAGACAACAAAAGCAACAAACACGGCAAACAAAGCGATTGTCCCCTCCGGCATCTCTGAATACTTTGTCTCCTCTGATCAGCATCCTTCGACAGTATGTTATCAACCCCTCCTTGCCGGTTTTTCCAAACTCCATTTTATCGACAAAAAAGCCAATGTCGATGACTGGGTAAACTCTATTTTAGTTGTCGCCCCGGATGAAAATGGAAAAATCAATTGGGAGAATGCGAAAAGCTACCCGGACCTAAAAGCTAAGCTCTCCAAAACACAGGACCTGCAGGCAACGTATACCGAAGCTCCTTCAGAGATCCTGCAAGAAAAAAACTACTCCGTTTATAAACGGGACCTCCTGGCCCACCTTTATCAAAACAACGCACTGAAAATATTTACCTGTCAGGAGCTTAAGCTGCTCTCTACTCCAACAGAAACCGAGGTGGAATTCAGACAGAAAGTTTCTTTGGCCTTAAGAGAAAAAAGAGACGCCCTTGTACAAAAATTGCAAGACCAATATGGCAAAAAAATTGCTGCATTGAAAGATAAGATTACGATCGCTAAAGGGAAAAAAGAGGTGCAGCACTCTCAATCCCTCTTTCAAAAAATTATGGCCTTCCTGTCGATATTAGCAACAGTTGTCGCAAGCTTGCTTGGGAAAAAAATCACCAAAACGACCATCAATCAAGCCGGAACAACACTTAGACGGGTCGAGCGCATCGGGAAAGAGAGCCAGAGTGAATCGATCACCGATGAAAACCTGCAAAGCTTAGAAAAGCAGCTGCAAGAAACAGAGTCCCAATTAAATGATGAGATCAGCAAAATTGCTGCTCCCGCCGATGCAAGTTCTATCCCTCTTGAAGAAATCACGGTCCGCCCCCGCAAGACAGATATCGCCGTGGACGATGTCGCCCTCATCTGGTGGCCTGCAAGCAATTCATTCTAATCGAAAAATTGATTACGTACCCCTGCCCGTGCCCGTGCCCGTGCCTGTACCCGCACCCTATTACTCAAAAGTCTAATAAGCAATTCAACGCAGAGGCGCTGAGGCGCAAAGACGCAGAGGAAAACAGGATTTAATTTTGAATTTTCTTTCTCCTCTGCGTCTCGGCGTCTCGGCGTCTCTGCGTTTATCCATTGATGTCACGTTGTAGACAGATATTTTTCGAGTTATAGGTAACATGATGAAGGCATAGGCACGATCACGAACGGAAAAAAATTGTAAATAAAATTTACCTTCAATTGTAGTTATTCATTAGTCTCGTTTAGGTCTCTTCCTCATCCAAACGCACCAAAACCCAAGATTGCAAAGTCCCGTCAGTAAAATGAACGATGACATTCACCAGGTCCTGAGTAAGGTTGAAAATCCCTGTCGTCATGAGAGGCGATGTAGAGGCATCGCTTAAAACCCAGGAGGCTTCCTGCGTTTTGGGATCAACGTACCCCTGCAAAAGGTAGGTCTGATCGGTAGTCGCATTATAATAGGTGCCGGCAATCCCCCCTTCTTTGTTCACAGCCAACTGGATGATCAGAGTGGAAAAAGGGGCCTGCTCTTCGCTTTTAGCAGCTAAAAACACTCCTAAAGGCAGCCAGTCTCCTTGAGGCGCTCTGGCCGTTGCAGGCACAGGCATTCGAGACGGCACCTCTTGTTCTTGCGGTGCCTCTTCATAATTAACAATAACTGGGTACCCGCTGTTATCGTAATAGATGGGCGAGCGCCAGTCATAGGGAAACCAGTTGTTAACGATGGTCCAGGTCGGCCAGCTAAACCACCTTGCACCATGATAATAGTAATAAGGATAATAATTGCGACGGGCAAAAAAACTGGAGTTAAAAAAATGGAAAAATTCGGGGTGTTCACTCCTTACCCTCGCAGAGAAACGGGCTCTGTTCACAGGGGAAAAAAAGCGTCTCCGGAAATCGGACATGTTCATTTGCCGCGGGTTATTGATGCCTGGTTGATGACCTGTCCGCGCCCTGATGATCTGTTGAATGTCATCCCTTCTTATGGGCGGGTGTCCTCTCATGGGACTGCCATCCGGCATTCTTCCTTGTTGAACCGGAACAATAGGGCGGCCTCCCTGCATTCTTGGACCATCGCCTCTGCTAAAGGACGGGGTCCTGCTGCCGGGATTCATATAAACTTGAGGCCCTCCTCCGGCTACAGACAAAGTCTGACTCTGAGGGGTTGAGCCTTGTGGAGCATGGGGCATCGCAGGGTGCGACATGGAGGTATGTTCTGCACCTTGTGGACTGACTGGTTGGCCCTGCACTTCGCTGTTCTCAGTTTTATCCCCCCCAAAAAGAGAAGATCCACTAACCGGCGAAACACATAAAATGAAAAGAACGAAAGACAATCGCTTCATTTTACTCTGGTCTCCATGATTGGATCGATATTGGGTAGAATTTTGCCGTCGATACTCCGTGCAAAAGAGGCAAACGTATAGTGATCGGAATCGATTTTTGTATATACATGAGTGGCAGAAGCTACTCTGCCATCTCCCGTGGTAAAGGCTAAAACGGAATACCAGCTGTTCCCCTCTCTTGACCAAAAACTCTCCCCAAATCCACCCTCAGAGTTGAAAATCCAGGAACGTATTTTCATGCGTATGGGATCGAAGGCAATAATCTGTTTTCCTTCCAACGTTTTTTTGTTTTCTTTTTTGACTGTAAACTGCTGGAGTAAAAAGTTTTTTTCCTGATCCCACTCATATGTGGATGTCACTCGTATACCGCCGCCGTCGCCTTTATCCTCCCACTTGCCGACAAGCCACTCCAATTCCTTGAGGTGTTCATAAGAAAGGGGCATTGTAGGGCCGCTTTCTGCAGACGGTTTTATTCCATCTTTTCTTTGGCTTTCTGAGGTTTCCTGATTATTACAGCTTAAAACGGCAACTGAGATCAGTCCGGTCAGCACAATCTTCAGCATTATACTATTCATAGTGAACCTCCTTTTTATCTATTACTCTCCCAGGACATAATGAAAAATCAAGGGTGCTACGATCGAGGCATCTGACTCGATGACAAAACTTGGGGTTTCCAAATCCAGTTTTCCCCAGGTGATTTTTTCATTTGGAACAGCGCCGCTGTACGATCCAAATGAGGTGATACTATCGCTAATTTGGCAAAAGTAGGACCAACAGGGGACATTAATATGGAGGTCCTGATGAAGCAGCGGGACAACACAAATGGAGAAGTCCCCGGCAATTCCCCCTCCGATCTGGAAAAAGCCCATTTTATATGCAGCCGACTGCTCTTTATACCAGTTCACAAGAAACGCCATCTGCTCCAAGCCCGATTTGATAATGGTGAACCTGCTAATATCTCCCAACATAATGTGGCCGGTCAAAATATTGCCCAAAGTCGAATCTTCCCATCCAGGGGTGACAATAGGAAGATTTTTTTCCTTAGCTGCCAAAACCCAGCTGTTTTTCGGATCGATTTCAAAGGATTTTTTTATCGAAGGGATATCGAGCAATTGATAGATGAACTCAAAAGGGAAATAACTTTTTCCTGAACTGTCGGCAGCCTTCCAAAGAGAGAATATTTCTTTGGCTATGCGGCGAATGGCTGTGTCTTCGGGAATACAGGTGTCGGTCACACGGTTCATCCCCTTTTGGAGAAGAGCCAGTTCATCTTCCTTCGAAAGAGAACGATAGTGAGGAATTCGCAAATAATGCGAATGGGCAGTCAGATTAAAAATATCTTCTTCCAAATTGGCGCCTGTGCAGGAAATTGCATGCACTTTATCCTGACGGATCATTTCTGCAAGCGAAATTCCCAATTCCGCCGTGCTCATAGCTCCCGCCATGGCAACCAGCATTTTTCCCGGCCGATTTAAATGGGAGATCCAGCTTTCAGCAGCATCGACGCAAACAGCGGAGTTAAAATGTTTGTAATTCTTTCGCATGAACTGTTGAATGGTCATTTTCACCCCTTTGGTAAACAGAATTTGTAAGAGAGCAATTTATAGATCAGTTTAGCTGCAAGATAATCAGGCGCCACATTATAAGGACAGGGAAGCAATTCGACAACATCGAGGCCGACGACTTGTTTTTCATTAAAAACTCTTTTTAAAATTTTCATCGCGGTTGTCCAAAACAGACCACCCGGTTCCGGAGTACCAGTAGACGGCATCAAGCTGGGATCGAACGCATCCAGATCAAAGGTGATGTAAACGGGCCCGTCCAATTTCTCCAAAATCGAATCGATACACCTGTCTGATTCATCGATCAGATGTGAGAAAAAAGTATTTTCGCGATCCAGAAGGGCAAGCTCTTCCCTGGCCATGCTTCGAATTCCCACCGAGACAATTTTTGACACTTGCCCAATCTCCCTGACGCGCGCCATCGCTGAAGCATGGCTCCAGGGATTCCCTTCATAGAGTTGCTGTAAATCTGCGTGGGCATCGAATTGAAGCACAGTCAGCTTTTTGTACTTTTCCGCCACAGCTTTGACCGGGGCGTAGGAAATGGAATGTTCGCCTCCAAGGGTCACGACAAATTTATCTTTTTTCAGCCATTCTTTTGTTTTTTTGTACGTCATTGCAAGCATTTGTTCCGATGTGCCGGCGACAATAGGTTTATCGGTATATATCCCATGTAAATAAACCTCGGAATTTGTTTCGATGTCATACAGTTCCATGTTGCGCGAAGCTTCGATTAAAGCTCCAGGGCCTTTGTCGCTTCCCTTTTGATATGTCGACGTTTTGTCGAAAGGGACAGGCAAAAGAACAATTTTCGCATGTTGTTCAGCTCCATAAGGATCGGGTAGCCCGGCATATCTTCCCTCAATGCCTTTGCCTTGTCCAATGATATTTTGTTTTTTCATGTGATTAAATAAGTATAGCTCTCCAGAGCTTGTTTAAATTTTTTCTTAACTTGCGCAGATTCGAGAAGGGTAAGGCGGCCGGCTTTCACTGACTCTTCCACTTTTACGTACAGCTGTTCCATCTGTTTTTCTGTATTATACTGTGCGTAATGAAGGACTTCCTCGACAGTATCGCCCTCTACGAGTTTCGAGAGCTTCCATGTTCCGTTTGAACTGAGTTCTGCGTGGACGACATTTGTATCTCCGAAAAGATTATGCAAACCGCCTAAAATTTCCTGATACGCACCAACAAGAAAAATGCCAATGTAGTAAGCGCCTTCCTGATGATACTTATGCAGGTTCAGAAACTTGGCAGCCATTTTTTTTCCAATAAACGTATCAATTTTCCCGTCGCTGTCACAGGTTAAATCAGCAAGCACCCCGCAGTGTTCCGGAGGTTCATCTAAACGATGGATCGGCATGACGGGAAACAGCTGATTAATTGCCCAGGAATCGGGCAACGACTGAAAAACAGAGAAATTGCAAAAGTAGGTCTCGAGAAGGAAACGGTCCAAAAACTCCATTTCTTCCGGCACTTCTCCCTGCTGCTTGCAAAGGTCGTGAATTTTCATCAGGAGCAACCGGTACACCTTTTCCGCCAAAGCCCGTTCCTCAAGCGATAATTGTCCTCCGACAAATTCTGTAAGAATTTTATCCTTCAATTCCTGACAATCATGAAAAATCTCCCGGCAGTTTTCAAAAGAGACTTCATTGAGAGCTGCTGTAAGAGTCTCCAATATTGGATGGCTGCAGGCAATTTCAGAATTGACCGACAGGTCCGTAGAGCTTGTCACATCGATCACTTCGACAATGAGAACTGAGTGGCGGCTCACAATCGCACGTCCCGACTCGGTGATGATTACCGGATCGGCGACATTTGCCTGCACGCAAGCCTCTCCAATAACCGAAACGACATTCCTGGCATACTCTTCCATTGTATAGTTCATCGATGAATCATTTTGACTTCGCGTGCCGTCGTAATCGACGGCAAGGCCGCCGCCGACATCAAAAAAAGAAAGGGTTGGGTAGTTTTTAGCAATTTCTGTATACATTCTCGAGGCTTCATTCAATGCGGACTTTATCGACTCAATTGTCGTTTGCTGGCTGCCTATGTGAAAGTGAAGAAGTTTGAGCCACTGTTCTTTTCCTTTCACTTTCAGTGTTTGCATGCACTCGACAATCTCATAGGTAAAAAGCCCAAATTTCGCATGGTCGCCGCTGGAAGACTGCCATCGTCCGGCGCCAGGACTTGCAATTTTCATTCTAAATCCGATCTCCGGTTCAACAGACAACTTTAGCGCCATTTCAAGGACGAGTTTTAACTCATAAGGCTGTTCGATAATAATGATTGCCCGTTTTCCAAGCTTTCGCGCCATCAGGGCAAGCGAAATATACTCGCTGTCTTTATAACCGTTGCAAAGAAGCAGGGATTCGGGATGGTTGTCTAATGTCAGGACAGCAATCAGCTCAGGTTTGCTGCCGACTTCGAGCCCCATTTTAAACTGCCGCCCATATTTTTCCACGCATTCAACCACAGAGCGCTGCGGATTAACTTTGACAGGATAAGCCATACAATGGCGGCTCCGGTAACTGTATTCTTTAATTGCATGGGAAAAGGCTTTATGGAGTGAATGGATGCTGCTTTTGAGGACCTCATTAAAACGGATTAAAATGGGAGGTTCAATTCCTTGTGCGACAAGGGTTTGTACGAGCTTATACAGATCGCCGCTTTTTTTTGTCCGGCCGGGCTTGACCAAAATATTGCCCTCGGGGCTTACATCAAAATAGCCGTCGCCCCACCGTTTTAGGAAGTAAAGATCTTTTTGTTTCATTGAAAAAATTCCATTTCATTCAGTTATGTATCAATACATATTTTTAACTCAATAGAATTTTATGATGAGAACAAAGGGGCAATGGGCAATGGACGGGATGGACAGAATGGACAGAATGGACAATGGACGACATGAGACAATTGCAAAAGTCTTAGATTACTAAGAGCAAGAAAATATTAAACACAAAGGCGCAAAGACGCAAAGATAATAAACAAATTTTAAAGATATACGTCACAGATATAATCAACGATTATAACGATAAAAGCGATAAAAACGATAAAGACTATATATAAGAAAATTTAAAGCTTGATTTGACCCATTCACTTTTATCGGTAATCCGATAAAAGTGAGACGCTTTAAGCCGCTACTTGAAAGGCGAGCTAAAGAGATTTAAAGCGCTCTGAAACCGCCTTTTAAGTAGCGGCTTAACTGAAGATATGTTAGCTATCAGGAGTTATATCGTTTATATCGTTATATCGTTAAAATCGTTGACTATGCCTGTGAAGTCAATTCTTCTATTTTTATCTTTGCGTCTTTCGTGCCTTTGCGTTAAATTATTATCTGTTACTCTTAATCCAAAGACTTTTGCAATTGTCTCATGTCGTCCATGGCGTCCATGTCGTCCAAGCAGTCTATATTTGTTGACACAATACATTTTTTCTGATATAATCTATGGACCTTACTAATAATAAATTAACTGGAGATTAACTTTATGATGGGTCTGACTGCAACTGCGCCCGGCGTTTCTGGAAATCACTCAGCTGCGCATGCCCAAGCCGCTAACGGGGCAGCTACTTCTGTTTCTCCCGCATCATCTGCAGAGCAAATCGCAAAAGCAGCATTATCCAAGCTTTGCAGTATGGTCAATTTTTCTAAAATATCCCAGTTTCTTTACCCTTTCCTCCCAATAAAAGAACAACTGGCTCTGTCTAAAATTTCGAAAGAGGAAAATGCAACTTGCCGCAGCTACCGTAAACTCACAAAGAAAGAAGTCACTCATCACAAAATTATGGACAAAGAAATACAAGAAGTAGTAAAGTATGCGCTCGGCATAAATACCTTATGGCTTAGTTGTGGTGAACTCCGCGACCTCAACTCCCTTACCCTCATTGCATCCCTAAAACATCTAACATCATTACATCTAGGAGGTTATTCTCAACTAATCGATGGCGATGCTTTAAGCATACTAACCTCCTTAACACAATTGAGCACTTTAGCATTACCTGAATGCGGCGCAACAGGCGCCGGGCTAAAACATCTTTCTTGTTTCACCAAATTGCAAATGTTATATTTAGGTCATAATGCTTTTAATAGAAATTCTTTATTGGCACTGACCTCTATTCCAAGCCTAAATACTTTACACTTAGAATCTGTCAAAATAACATCTGAAATCCTGAAAATCTTAAGAGTTCTTACCCAGGTGCGATCTTTAAACTTAAAGAGTGCCAAATTAGGATATGACAGCTTCGGTGGCGACAGTGCAACCTTAAGCTCATTTACACATTTAGAGTCTTTAAGTTTAGAAAAGGTTAAGGTAACAAATGATGTCCTGATAAGTCTAACTTTTCTTGAACAATTGCGCGTGTTAAATTTAGATCAAGCTACGTTAGATGCTGATGTTGACCTCAGCTGTCTGACACATCTTACAAATCTGACTACTTTACAACTACGTTATAGCAAACTCAATGATAACAACTTAACATTCTTACGTTCTTTTGCACGTTTACATACCCTGTTTCTAAGTGGCAGCAGGGTAACACATGCCTCTTTAACGCAATTAGCTCTTCTTCCAACTTTACGTATGTTAGATTTCGGGAGTTACAATCTGCCAGTTGACAGCTTAACGCATTTCACACATTTTACACAACTACACACGTTATATTTATGGTGTCCTTTATTGACAGACGATAAAATAAAAAATCTTGCCTCTCTCACCCAACTAAAATGTTTAGATCCGACTCGATGTAATCAATTAACTAAAAAAGGCATAAATAGGATTAGGCATATGTTGCCTGGGGCACGAGTAGACGATGGCATTTTTGACACGAGAAGCGAAGAAACAGAAGAAAAGAGACAATAAAATAGTTTCCTCCTTTCTTTACGCCAAGCTGCTTTGCTGCCGGCAAGCCTGATGTAAATTCCAGGCACCGGCATTGCTAAAATTCCAACTTAACGCAAAGACAAAGACGCAAACTCGACTTTAGCAATTTTTAATCAGTGGCCAAGAAGAGAAGGAGATTTTCCAAGTCTATTTTTTCTATGCTTTGATTTTTCGCCCACTGTGAAAAATAAGATGGTTAACTTCTCATCAAAACGATTTCCACTAATTTTTCTTGCAGCCCTGCAGGCTGCGTCTGTAACTCAATTCCACCCAGGGCGTTGCCCCAATGTCATTAAGTTAAATTAATTTATTTTAAATACGATGTGCTAGCTCCTGTCGCCGCATCCGCGGCTGTTCCTTTTGGCATCCATACCCCAGGCTGACGCCTGGGGCTACATGCTGTTGCCGCTTCGCGGCTTAAGCAAAAAACCACGAGAATGGCCGTGAAACGGCCAAGGCATGTAGTCCCAGGCGTGAGCCTGGGGTACGAATAACAATAAGACAGCCGCGGATGCGGCGATAGGAGCTAATACGTCGTATTTATTTATAACAAATTATTTTAACTTAATGATATTGGGGCGTTGCCCTGGGCTATTGCAATTTTAGTCCTTTGGACTTTTAGCAAAAATCACTAGAAGCCCGAAGGGATTCAACTGCAACAGCCTAGGGCAACGTCCTGGGTAGAATTGAGTTACAGATGCAGCCTGCAGGGCTGCAAGTAAAACTATCGACTCTAAAAAATGCTAAAGTCGAGGCAAAGAATTGGTGTTAAACTCTTTGCGCCTTTCGTGCCCTTTGCGTTTCCATTTGAATTCTTGTGCAAATTCAAGTTTGCTGTCAGATAATCCACACATATCCTTTAAGGCTATTGGAAACACCATTTATTTTTGCTGCCGCGGATGATGCGACAGAAGGCAATCTCTTAAGACCGCCCCGCATTCAATTGTTTTAGCAACTCTCTTTGATAGGCATAATGAGAAGCGTCTTTCATCAACGGGTTGTCATACTGCTTTTGAGGTATTTTAGCCTTGATTGTTTTGACAGCTTCTTCCGGCAATTTTTTTGATGCCTCTTCGATCTGCCTTGCTATCTCTGCAAAAATTACCTGTTTGCCAATACCTGCAAACTGCAATTGGTCATCGCACATTTTTTCTGCCTGGAAGGGAGATTGAGAAGTTTCCCCCTGTATGGTAGCAAATACTAAGTCGTTAATGTCAACTTGTTTGGCTTCTTTAAAAAAATGAGGAATTAAAACTCGTAAAGCCTGTTCGTTCCAGTAAATTTTTGCCTCTTTTTGCAACTCTTTACCTGGCAATGCAAGATGTAGATTAACAAAGTTAGTGTGTAAGTTAGAAATTACTGGTGGACTTAATTTCTCTTTAGGTTCCTCAAAGAGTGTGATAGGGACTTTTTTATAAATATCTGTGAGCAATTTTAAAATTTCATTAAGGCTCTCATCGGTATGAAAAGAAATGGCAAAGTTTGCAGTCATATCTTCAACAGGGTCACTGATAGAGAGTAGATAAGAAATGGTGCCGTCTGCCATTTTCCTCGGCCCTTCTCCGAATCTTTTCGTTTGTTCGATAAAATGTCCTTCTGTCCCTTTTCTTACCTTACCGTCACTAAGTAATGGTTCTGGCAAAATTGTTCTTTCAATCTTTTCTGGAGCAGCAGATGGTACTGACTGTGCTGGTACAGGTGCCTCTGATCGCTTTGTCTCTGGATCAGCAGGTGGCTGTGCTTGAGCTGGAACTTCATCCTTTGTTTTAGCGTGAATCACGAGTTCTTCGGCATCTGCAGCAGGATCTGCCTTTTTTGGAGCTGGAACTTCATCCTCTGCTTTAGCGCGAATCACGAGTTCTTCTACTTCTGCAGCAGGATCTGACTTTTCTGGAACTGGAACTTCATCCTTTGCTTTAGAGTGAATCACGAGTTCTTCTTTTTCTGCAGCAGGATCTGCCTTGCCTTTGACTGCTTTTGTTGAAAGCTTGTCATGATTTTCTTTTTGGAAGATTTTCAAAGCTTCAATGGCGACTTTTTCAGTAACTTTTCCATCGGCAGGCAATTTTATTGTGATCTTTTCTTTGAGCCATTCAGGTAAGTTCTGGCTGGTATATTCTTTTTTATAACCAAATAAATGAAGAAACAGGCCAAAAATGGAGAAATTATGGTATTGAAGATTTTTCGTTTCTGGATCAATACGATACAGGGTCTTTGTAAACCAGTTGCCAATTTTTTTCCCTTCATAGCAAAGCTGCTCTTTGGCAACCGAAAGTTTATTTATGTCTGAAATTATATTCATTGATACCCCATATTTTATTAATTTTTTAAATCATAATAAAACAATAAACTTAAAACATCAATTAAAAAATAGGGGTTAAAATTTTCAATGATACCGAAGGTGGTTCAAAAATCACCTTTAGTATAATTATCTATGATTTACCCGCAAAAGATAAGGGGTGGTTCCCGTATTCCTTAGTCTTTTGATCGGATCGCCGATTTTGTGTTGATCGCCATATTCTGTCATGGCTTCTTTCCTGATCGAATCAGGAAAGAATGAAGTAGAGAACGAAAGGGAAACTTCCGGCAAAGGATTGGCTTTTGTGAAAAAGGCAACGACTTCGAAATCTTCATTCGAATCATTAATAAATGTATGCAATGTACCGGTAGGAACAAAGACATAATCAAAACGTTTGACAGGCAATGGCTTTGGAGGTTGATTTGGGACAATGACATGGAATTTCCCTTGCCCCTGAGAAATAACATAGAGGGTGCCGACATCCGGATACCATATGGCATCCCGTGCGACACCAGGCTTTAAATGGGCTCTTAAGACCGATATTTTATCTAAAATATTCCAGTTGTCTTTGACTCCCCAAACGACCGATCCCATATCCCCCTGACTGAACAAGGGAGTGACTTGAGCTAAATCAAATTTATAGGGACTTCCTGTGAGCTGATGTTGTGATGAGGAATCAGGATAAAATTTTCCCACTAAAGGATTTGAAATAGTCCCTTCCCATTCTTTCAAATCTGCATGGGGAGAGGTGTAGGCATCGCGAAGAGGGACCGGAATCCCATTAAATGCAACAGGCAAATCGATATCTTTCGGGCGGTCAGAACTAAACCCAACCAGCATCACTGCCTTGTCCTTGCCTATATTGTTCAGCGAATGAAGAGCGCCTTGGGGAATAAACCAGCACATTCCGGCAGATAATGTAAATACGGCAGACTCGCCGGGTGAGCGCCAAAGGATGATTTGTACACTACCCGAAATCAGATAGCCAAGTTCGGTAGCATTAGGATGCCAATGAGGCAGCCGCATGCTTTCATCCCACAGTTCAAGAGTATAGCAGGTCACACCGTCTAAAGCGGGAAAGTTATCTTTATCGACGATCCAGGCGCTTCCTACATCTTTGATGGAGTATTCTTTAATTTTATTTTTAGTGGACAACAAAAAATCTACATCTGACATAAGTTTACCTTCATTAGGGGTTGCATAGGCACAAGAAGCAGATAACAACAGGAGACAAACTAATCTATACGCAAAAGTCATCGGTAACCTCTTTTACACTCTTATTACTCCATGGATTGCAATTAAAGAGCGAAATCGTCATCTTATATTTTTTTATTTAAAACACACAAGAAAAAAAGAGGAATACCAAATCCCCGACCGCGATGTAAGTTAGCAACTTACCATACTGCTTTGCGGTGTTTGTCTGTAAATAATGCGATGTGCGAGTTTTTCCTTTTGTACCCGTACCCATATGCATCAAGCTAAGAGTGCCTTCTCTTTTTGTAGCCCGTAGCTAAGCAAAGCGCAGCTACGGGTACGTGTGAGCACGACACAAACTGCGGTAGCAGTTCATCTTTTTTGTTTAGTGAAAAAGATGAACTGCTACCGCAGTTTGCTTAAATAACGCAACGATCCCGTAGCTGCGCTTTGCTTAGCTACGGACTACAAAAAGAGAAGACAGACAGTCACTGCAAAGCTGTAGGGTTGCTACCTTTAAACAGGGCTTTAGTGCCCTAGCTACCTCTTTACGTTGGATTCAGGTCGGGAAGTTTTTCCTTTTTCGGTTTATCACCACTTTTCTTCCCGGTATTTATTTGTTCAGGAAAATTCACTGGCAGTACGGGCTTTGCTTCCCTTACTTCCTTTACATCCATCTTTGGAAAAGGTTTTTCATGTAAAGAACGAATTTTACTCTGAAGAACCAGTACCCATACAAAAATGGCAATGAGCAGCACTAAAAGTCCCCCTATCACCAGATAAAGCCAAAGATTCATAGAGTTTTCGGCAGATGCCGATTTTTCCGGGAATTGAGAAACAACACTTTCATCGTTTTTTGGCGGCTGTCCGGTTGCAACAGCAGGAAGCACTGTTAGGGTACGGGCAGGAATTGTAGAAACTACTTTCTCTTTTTTATCGGTATTCCACCAGCTTACCGTTATTTCCGGTAAAACAATTTCTCCCGGTTGCAATGGGGCTAAAGTATATTGCTCAGTCCGGTGACTTCGAATGGCCCTTTCCCCTATTTCATCCTTTATTTCAGGCTTGTCTGCATACACCTTGATTTGCTCTGTGCTTTCAGCCAAGGTATTTATCGCTGCTAACTGACTGGCTGTAGCCCCTTCCGCGGAAATTTTCACTCCCCTGTTAAAAAATTCTCCCACACGAATTATTTGCGATGGGTCAAAAATTTCTTCCACCCTTAAAGATTTTGCAGGGATCCAGGGGGATACACTAGCTTCTGGCGGTTGCACATCCAAAACAATCTCATCCGTAGTCGCCATAAAAGATTTAAGCTGATAAAAAGAACTCATCAATGAAAATGGATCTGACTGATCATCAAAACCAAAGCCGGACAATCTGTTCCCTTTAACAGGAACCGCTCCGTGAATTATTGCTGAGGGAATTTTTAGAGGGCCGGATATGAAAGGAGTGACAAGATAACTAAATTGCACGACATTGGCGACTACCCCATTACTGTTTTTCTTAAAAACTTTTGGATCGCCGTTTTGCTCGATACCAGCATTTTCTATTTGCATTTTTTGCATCTGCAGATTTGCCAATTCCTTTGTTGCGGTCAATGTCACAGTATAGATCACGGTTTCCGCTTTATAGGGATGGGGCTGACTGACATCTGCCGTTATGGTAATTCCGCTAAAATCGGGATCTGCATTTTGCCTTTGGGAATCGCTTTTAAGCACTTCGATTGTAATAGGCTTACTTGAAAGAGTTCCTTCTTCTGTTTCAATCGCGATTTTAGGCACCACATGCTCTCCCTCTTTTTGAGGACTTAAGACATATTGCCACGAGACGGTGGAGGAAATCTTCCCGTTATTGAACACACTACTACTGGACTGTTGTTGAGATAGCACGACAAATTGTTTTCTTAATGGATCGATGTCAGGAGATAATTTTGTAGAAGTATCTTTTAAGGTTAATGTCAAAGTAAAGCTTTCACCCATGTAAACCGGATTTTTATTGACATGCGCACTAAACTCCCCTCCCCATAAAAAATAAGGAAGGATCAGACAATACAAAAGCAATCGTACTACCATGGGTCAATCCCCTCTTTTGTTCCATTTTTTTTCGATTCTATGCTGAACTTATTTTTTAAAAATGTTTTAGGATCATTAGAGATCCGGTTCAATAAAAGATCTGCATCGCGATCAAGATCTTCTTTAGAATTGTCTGTAGCGGCCTGTTTTTCTTCAGCTCCTGCCTTGTCGCTTTTCAGTTGTTCCTTTGGAGGGCTGGAAGAATCAGGAGAGTCATTTGAATCTTCTTTGGTATTGTCTTGGCCTATCTGTTGGTCTTTAGAATCGCTCCCTTCTTGATTATCCTGTTGTTCTTTTGAATCGTTCTTCTCTTTTGAATCGTTCTTTTCTTGGGAGTCGTTCTTCTCTTGGCTTTCCTCGCTTTTTTGTTGGTCTTGTTTATCTTTAGAGCCGCTCTGACCTTCAGAATTTTGCTTATCTTTAGAACTGTTCTGCTCATCTTGGCTTGTCTGTTGCTCTTCGGAATTGTTCTGCTGATCCTCTGAATTTTGTTTGTCTGAATCTTTTTTATTTTGATCCTTTGATTGACCAGATGGAGGATTTTGTTCCATCATTTTTTTCACCAGCTCAAGATTTTCTTTTGCTTGCAGGTGATCGGGATTTTTTTGTAAAACTTGAGTGTAAGCTTCGATCGCTTCTTTACATTTCTTTTGTTGAACTAAGCTGTTTCCCAGATTGTAGAGAGCGGGTAATTCCACCTCATCTCTTGTAGATGCCCTGAACATTTTTTCCGCTTCGGCAAAATTGCCTGCCCGATAGCAAGCTACCCCTTTTCGATAGCTATCCTGAAATAAGTTCATGGCGTCTTCATAGCGGCCTTCTTCTATCGCCTCGTTACCTTGGGTATCGGCATTTTTGAAGTAACTGGATAGCTGAAGTAGCCAGGGCGTCTCGCCCTGCCCGCTAGCAGCCAAGGCGTCTTGCCCTGGTTCATTCGCAGAAAGCTTAAGCTCTGCATAAAAAGGAGAGGCAAATAATAAAAGGCAAAGAGCAAAGATCTTTCCTCGTCTAAACCACCATAAAATAAATGGTAGTGCAGGCAAAAGAAACCAATAAAAACCCTCATCCCACAACTGCTTCTTTTTAAGGGCAATGACGTCGTTGTTTTTTTCAAACTCCTTTGCAAGAGCCATTTCGCTTTTCTCCCCCACCCCCGTTTCTAAATAGAGTCCATGGCCTGTTTTACTTAACGTTACAAGTTTTTCCTTTTCCAATTTTGAAACGACAGTGTTTCCTTTCTTTTTTACAATCTTACCTGAAGTATCTCTTAAAGGAGCCCCTTCCTCCGTTCCAACGCCCATCGTATGAATGACAATTCCTTTATCAGCCAATTTTTTTGCAGTCATAAACGCCCCTGAATCCTCAAATCCCCCATCGCTAATCAGCAATAGGGACTTATTTGCCCCCTGCTCTGCTTCAAGCATTTTTTGCGCCATATCCAATGCCGGCGACAATCTGCTCCCCTGGATAAGGACCAAATCGGTATTGAGCGATTGCAAAAGGTAGCGGATCGTTTCTTTATCTTCAGTGATGGGAGCGATCATATGGGGATCTGCAGCAAAGGCAACAAGACCAATCTTTATCCCTTGCAATTCATTTAAGAGATCCTCGATCTTTTGCTTAGCACGCAGCAGTCTCGATGGTTTTGTATCCGATGCATTCATCGACTCGGACAGATCAATGACGATCACCATGTTCTGATCTTTCGAGTGGACCTCAATTTCCCTAAAATTCCAGCGCGGCCCTGCCATGGCAACAACGAACAGGCTCCAGACGAGAGACCATAAAATAACGCTTAAGCCCAACGATTTTCTATTTTTTGTTTTATCGATAAGCAGGTAAGCAAGCAGGTGTTTATCGATAAACTCTTCCAGGTGGTGTCGAGATGACTTAAAGCGATAAAAGAAAAAGAGAAGAAACCACACAATTGGCAATACGCCTAAAGCCAAGAACCATTGGCTTGTGCCAAAATTAACTTGGGAAAAGTCCACTACACCCTCCTGTACACATATATCTGATGGAAAACAAGAAGAAGAAAACAGGCAAGCGCGATACTCAACGGATATTGGTAAAGCGGCTCTCTGATCAGAAAGCTCGATTCATTGGAATCTGATTTCTCCAGGAGGTTGATCTTGTTGTACACTTCACGCAGTGTATTCCTGTCTGAAGCCAGGAAATACTGTCCTTCAGTGACATCGGCAATTTCTTTCAATAATTTCTCATCCATTGCCACTTCGACCATTGTATATCCTCCCATGCCTGTCGGATAAGGTACCTGACCGCTTTTTCCCACCCCAATGGTATAAATCCGGATCCCGTACTGTTTGGCGAGCTTGGCGGCCTCAAGGGGAGGGATGCGGCTTGCGTTATCCACCCCGTCAGTTAAGAGAACAAGCACACGAGACCCCTCCGGCCGCTGACGAAGTGTCTTTACACTTAAGCCAATTGCATCCCCGATCGCTGTGGCATTGCCAGCCATACCCGGCAATGCATCGCTCAGCATGCGGCTGACCGAAACGGTATCTAAAGTTAATGGAACATGCAGGTATGCGCTCTGTCCAAAAGTGATGAGGCCCACCCGGTCTCCCTGACGCGCTAAGACAAATTTTCCCACGACATCTTTTACTGCATCCAATCGGCTGATTGCCTGCGCTTTTTCCGAAAAATCAACGGCCAGCATGGAAGCGGAAATATCGACGGCCAGCATCAGGTCATACCCTTTATTTTTTTCTTGCCTGAAGATTGAAGTCCATTCCGGCTGCATTAAGGATAGGATCAAGGAAACCCAGAACAAACCAAAGAGGATATTATAATAAAGATTTTTCTTATGTGCTTTGCAGTCCCTCGCGGAAAATGCCGCTTTTATCCGGTCGAGAGAAAAATAATGGATTTCAGGCGCCTCTTCCGCTTTATGTTTTGAAAGAGGCAAAAGTAATTTAACCAATAACGGAAGAGGGAGAAGAACGGCAAACCATGGCCAATAAAAAACAAACATTTAACGCACCCAATCTTTTGCTGCCTGTATTAAATTTTTAATTTCCTGAAGAGATACGCGGCTATCCTGCGGAGAATAGGGAACGTCTGTCAAAAGTTTTCCCTTTGTTTCCCAGTCAAATTTTTTCGCATCATTGCTTTTAAGCCATTGCAACCACTGAAGTCCCACCAAACCGGCACATTCTTTTCGGGAAAAACGTTTCAGGGCAATACGCCGCAGATATTCAGAAAGATCGATCGCTGTTTGGCGCGCAGTCAGCTCCGATAAATTTTTTTCGAGCTGCGATAGTTTATTTAACGTGTCGCATTTCCAGCTCCGTTTAAAAGAAATCCAATAGATCAGCAGGACCACGGCTAAAGTAAATAAAATAACCGCAGCAATAATGAGAAACCACCAGCCAACCGCAAGAGGCCACCAGCTGACTTTGTCCACCCCTTCAATATCATGAAGCTGCTTCAGCATCTCTTCAAAAGTGTTCATTTACCCCTCCGCCTGCCAATTCTCTTAAGAGCTTTAGGAAGATCGAGCTCCACATTAGATTCTGTAGACAATTCCATGAGGGGAACTTTATATTTTGATGCCATCGCATGAAGAAATTTTCGATTCACATTCCATTGCTGTCTATATAATTCTCTTCCAGAGGCACTTGAAGTATTTACAACCATTTTTTCCTTGTCGCTTGCATGAAATCCCAGTATTCCAAGAGGAGGGATCTCCTTGTCAGAACGATCATTGACAGAAAGAAAAACAATATCGCACTTGCGATGTAATCTATTGAGCTCAGGCTCTACAGATTCCTGATGGTTTATCTCTAAAAAGTCACTGATCAGGTAGAGTAACGATCCTGGATGAGCAATTTTGTCGATATGGCCAATAACCTGCTTGAAAGAAACTTTATGATGCTCTATGGGCGGCATGGTAAGTGTTTTGAGCATCATGGAAAATGATTTTTTATTTTTAGCCGTATTGAAAAACTGCAATCCTCCCTCGACATCTCCGAACAGGCAGGCAGAGGTCCGGTCGTGAGCCCCAAGCGCTTGCCATCCTAAATAGGAGGCTATTTTCGCTGCGATGACCGATTTAAATGTATTCTTTGTCCCAAATCTCATCGGGGCGTTCATATCCAGGACGATAATGACCTGCCTTTCGTGTTCTTGCTTAAAAAGTTTGACATGAGGTTTTCCCGATCTGGCTGTCACTCTCCAGTCAATCGTGCGAATGTCATCGCCAAAGGCATATTCGCGGACAGAATCAAATTCCAGTCCCCTGCCCTTAAAGGTCGAGTCGTGCCCTCCGGCTGCAGTTAATGTACTTTTTCTATTTGAAAAATGGGCAAGGGCAAGCTTTCGATTCTTAAATTTTGCCAATTCATTGAAATTCGGATAGAGCATTTTCACCTCGCAGCTTTTGTTAAGGAATTGCGACAACTTGCAGTAATCTCTTAATAATGTCGTTCCTGGTCACTCCATCCCCTTCCGATTCGAAAGAAGGGATGATCCGGTGCCGTAAAACAGGAGCTGCAACCGAATGAATATGTGCTGGAGTGACATACTGCTCCCCTCGCAGCCAGGCTAAAGCCTTTGCGGCGCGAACCATCGCAATGGTAGCACGAGGTGAAGCTCCAAGATCGATCCACCTGGCTAATTGTGCATCATATTTCTCGGGAGTCCTTGTAGCTGTAACAAGGGAGACTACATACCGTTTCAGATTTTCAGAGACAAACATGTTAGATGCTGCACTTCTCGCAGCCAATACTTCCTCTTGCGTGGTAAGCGGTTGGGGTAAATGATCATTACCATGCGATCTTTTTTCATCGAGCTCCAGGATTAAAAATTCATCCTGCGGGTTTGGGTACTCCACTTCAATATGCATCATAAAACGATCGAGCTGAGCTTCCGGCAAATGATAAGTTCCTTCTTGCTCGATTGGATTTTGCGTAGCAATAACCATGTATACTTCAGGAAGTTTGTAACTTTTGTGTCCGACAGTCACTTGTTTCTCTTCCATGGCTTCCAAAAGGGCCGATTGGACTTTTGCGGGAGCCCGGTTGATCTCGTCGGCCAATAAAATATGATTGAACAAGGGGCCTTTGCGAAAGACAAAATCGCTTCTTTCATGAATATAAATTTCGGTGCCTATTAAATCCGAAGGGAGCAGGTCCGGGGTGAACTGGATGCGGTGAAAATCGGCTTTGATTCCATCTGCAATCGCCTTTGCCGATTTCGTCTTTGCAAGCCCTGGCATTCCCTCGATCAGCACATGTCCGTCTGCAAGCAGACATACCAGCATATTTTGTATTAAAGAATGCTGACCGATAATCTTGTTTTGAATTGATTTTAAAAGGTTAGATAACTGATGTTCTTGAGTTTTAACATCTTCTGTTTTCCAAGTTTCCATGATACTCATCTTTAGCCTCCTATAAAACTTCGGACAAAATTATACATACATTTCTTTTTTAGACAAGAGCTCGTGTTGACTTTTTGTCTTCTTTGAGGTAAACTTGGGAGTGACATCTAAGGCGGAGTCTTATTTTGAATAGAGTAAAATTTTCGGGAAGATTGACAGCCATGACCTGTATTTTGCTGAATACCTATGGTTTCAGCGAAGAAAATAGATGCAATCATTCAAAGAAATATTGCAATCTCCTGGAACACAACCGCCTTCCTGCTCTCTCTCTCCTTCCACCCGATTCCCTGACGGATGAAATTGCCACTAATTTTTATCTCTGGCGGCATGGGGAGACCGATGCAAATTGTGCAAAAATTTTATCCGGAGGGGGCGATACACAAGCCTCGCTCACTGAGAAAGGCAGACAGCAGGCCGCCGCTCTTACCGATAAAATATTACAATTAAAGCTCCCTTTGCAGGCTATTTATTCTTCAGACCTTTTGCGTGCGATGGAGACGAGCGAGCCTGTGTTGGCCGCCTTTTCGAATCATCTGGAAGCTGTCGTTCCAAGGCCCCAGTTAAGAGAAATCCTTCATGGAAAATATGAACTGACCGACCTGCACGAACGAACGGGCCTGGCTGAAGCGATGTTTACATATGAGCTTGGCAAAATGGAAAAAGGCAATGAAGATTTTCAAAAACAAATAAGCGAAGAGATGTTTGACCGGTTTCTTTTTTGCAAAATACACCCCATAACCCGCCGATTATCCAAGGATGAAGGTGAAATTATCGACGTAGTCTCCTTTCTTCAGGGAGAGGCTCAAGAACCGGAAACTCCTTATGAGCTTTATCATCGCATCCATGCAGAACTCGTTAAGATAGCCGAAGAGACTTCAAGTCTTGGGGCTAATGAAATTGGGATATCTACCCATGGAGCAGTTCTTGCAACACTCATTAACATTGCCACGTATAGCAAGGAAGAGTGCTTTATTCCGGTTTACTACCAGACAACACCATTGCAGTCCCAAGGTGAAGTTGTCATGCCCCTCAGTGTAAAAATTGAAAATTGCGCGCTTGCCCATTTCCGGTACTGGCATAACGCGAGGCATCTCCAATTCTGCGGCATGTTGCATTGATTCTCCTGCCCTTGCCCTTGCCCCTGCCCGCTTTGTATCATGGACAATGGACTTCATGGACG
>JABDCW010000021.1 GCA_013287905.1 Chlamydiota bacterium
TAATCCCATCAAAGGAACCATGCTGCCTAAATGCAAACTATCGGCAGTGGGGTCAAATCCCGAATAGACCTTTAAGGGGGAATTGGCGGCGTTTCGCAAAGCCTCATCTGTAATCGCATCGATGAATCCCCGTTCAGAGAGAATGTCGATAATGTTCTTTTGCAGCATAAATCGTTCCTGTAAAACTTGCGCCTATTTTCTCATGTTAAGTTATTTTCTGTCAATTTGACGCGATGGGTGAGTTTTTACAAAGTAGCCAGGTCGTCTCGACTATGGTCCAAGGCCGAGACGGCCTTGTTACTCTGATCATAGTACATAGTACCTACGAAAAACTCGCCCGTCGCGTCAATTTGCCTAAAAAGCTCAAATCATTTATATAATGGGTAACGATCAGAAGGATAAAAACGGGAATTTCGCAAAGTAAACGAATATTTTTTAAGCAGGTTTTAATTGATAACAACTCCATCGGCCCGCGAATCGGCAAAAATGGCAGCTGCCAGGGCGGCCTTAGGTTATATAAAAGAGGGGATGGTCATTGGGCTTGGGACTGGATCGACTACTGCCTTTTTTATCCAATTTTTAATCGAAAAAATACAAAAGACAGGACTTGCAGTCAAGGCCGTAGCGACCTCTGAAAATTCATACAAGCAGGCGCAGGGTGGAAAAGTTCCTCTTGTAGACGTCAACCGGTTAGTGCAACTGGATATGACGGTCGATGGCGCCGATGAAATCGACGGACGCAAGAGAATGATCAAAGGGGGGGGGGGCGCCCTGATGCGGGAAAAGATCGTTGCGAGCATGAGCCGCGAAATGATCGTCATTGTCGACAACGATAAACTGGTCGAGCATTTAGGGAAATGCCGATTGCCTGTAGAAGTGCTTCCTTTTGCCCATTTGGCGACTCTGGATAAAATCCGGACATTAGGGTTTGACGCGAGTTTAAGGCTTACAGATAAAGGAAACATATATATTACAGATAACGGGAATTATATTGCCGACGTCGCATTTGAGAATGAGTGTTTCCCGGAGCGGGATCATGCGTTAATTAGTGCCATTCCAGGTGTACTGGAAACGGGTTTTTTTTTAAATTTGGCTGGCAGAGTTTTTGTCGGACATCCCGACGGACATGTGGATTTGATTCAATAATAGATAAAATATGGGACTAAAAGATCATGCGGTATTCGGAGCTCATTCAGCTTTCTTTTGACAAGATCATGCAAACGCGCACCTATACCATGGTTGTTCTTGGGGCTCGCGATAAGAAATTCGCCATTTATGCAGAACCCAATGTCGGGCACATCATTCAATTGTACTTAAGCAAGGCAGAAAGGCCGCGCCCCCTGACACATGATCTTATCAGTCTAATATTTAAGGGGTTAGATGTTAGTATTCGGCAAATTGTCATTAACGATGTTCAGGAAAACATCTATTTTGCAAGAATTTTTATCGAGCAGGAGATCAATAGAATACAACACATTGTGGAAATCGATGCGAGGCCAAGTGACTGCATCCTTCTTGCCTTAATGAACAATGTCCCTGTATATTGTACGCGTGAAGTGCTGGAAAAGACTCTGCCGGTTGTCGATTAATTTTTGAAGTTGTTTATGTTGAGATTGTTTGTGTATTAAAAACAGGAGGTTTTTATGATAGATTTGTTAAGGACTCTGTGTCCAGGCGCAAGAGATGTCATCTTCTATGCATTACTTATATTTACAATGGCCTCTTTGAAGGATGAGCTGATCGGGGTGGATACCTATACCGGTCCCTCGCAGATTCAAACGCAATATTATCAAAACCCAAATTATAACCGGTCTCAATACTATCAAAACAATAATCCTTACTACCAGAATAATCCCTACAATAACCCAAATCCATATTACAATTCAAATCCATATTATAATGGCTCTTATAATCAGGCGGGTTACGATCAGGGGGCTTATTATGACCAGGGAGTTAACCCTCCAGTTGTGCCGAATGTAGTTCCGAACGTTTATCCTTACTATCGAAGTCCTTATATGAATTATGATCCGTTTCCTTCAGCCAAGGAAGTACAGAGCATTTATAGAGGAAATCAGCATCCTATGTAGGGTGTATAATCGTTATGGAAAATGGTTTCGTGCCCGTGCCCTTGCCCGTGCCCTTGCCCGAATTTATTAATCGTTTCCGGATTTTATTTTCTTCTTGGAGTTTGAGAAATAAAAAAACGGAAAAGATAAAATTGCCGGGCACGGGCACGGCCACGCATACTATTACCCATAAGTCCAATAAGCAATTCAACGCAGAGGCGCTGAGGCGCGAAGACACAGAGGAAAACTGTATACAAGGAATCTAGTAAAATTTTCTCTGCGCCTCCTTAGTCTTTGCGTCTCTGCGTTTATCTATTGACATCACTTTGTAAACAAGTATTTTATGAGTTATGGGTAATAGGATGTGGGCACGGGCACGAAATCCCTATTTTCCTTTTTTGAAGAAGCTTTTTACTGACTGCTCTATTCTCGTTGCGTTTTTTTGATAGAGAATACCTAACGCTATGATGCTTAATCCGACGAAGCTAAGGGCAAAGGTAAATAATACGCTCTCTCCAAAAATATCGAAAGCAAGATGGCTGATATAAAGAAAGATGCCGAGCGTTCCATAAATCATCAAAATTTTTCTTTCCAATAGTATCGAAAGAAACATCATGACGATATTAATGATAAGGTAGACAAATAGAATGGCCTCCCCCTTGTCCCACACCAGGCAGTTTAATGCCCCCCAAAAAGAAAGGGCTCCAAAAAAATAACTCCAAAAGCCATAGTCTTCTTTTTTTTTGCGGTCGATTGCAACCCCAAGCATAATCAATAAAATTCCGAAGAAGAGGGAGATCCAGCATTGCTGCTTCCAGCCTATCTCTCCAAATAGAGCCGGTACAATGTCCATCGTTAAAAACCAGGAGGAAAGAAAAATCGGCGCGGTTAAAAATGGAAAGGGGTAGAAATAAATGGCGATGAGTCCAAAAAGGATCGTGATCATCTCCATTGATAACCATCTGCCATTGATGATATGAAAAAAATGAATAAATTTACTGTATGGATCATCCGACCATAATTTTAAGTAATTCTCCAGGCCGTAAACACCTAAAGGGATCATGCAGACTGCCATAGTAATAAGCAGACCGGCAGGGGTTCTTAAGTGCTTTTTGTTCCACATGAGATGGCCGGCGATCAGGAAAATAGCTGCATAGCTAAGGGAGATAAGAAAAATCCCCCCACCCCCAAATGATTCAAAAGCGATAGTAATAAACCAACTCATGGCGGAAATGACAATCAATGCCCCAAAATAGAATAAATATCTGGAAAATGAAGAAGATGCTGAGCCCGGTTCATTCTGTTCCAGAGCCGACCAAAACTCTTGAACCTGCTCTTTTGACAGATTCAATCTTATACCGGTATTAAAAAAGTCGTGTTTGGTAATATTCACTTTTGCACCTCTATGGAAGACTTATACCGAACGTGATTCAAAAATTGGTTTTTGACGGCGCCCTGCTTTGCATCAAAATTTTTGTCTTCACTCGTGCCTTGCCATAGGCAATGGTCCCTCGCTCCAAACGAAAAATTTTGAGCAGCCTCCTTGTCAAAATCCCAACTTTTGAACCACCTTCGGTATATATCTGAGATATTTGCATGAAGTTTATTTATACACAAGCCGGTTTTTTTGAACCACCTTCGGTATACTTACTTTTAATTTGTGTATTTCTTCATTCTTTGTTATGAAGAAGTTATACCGAACGTGATTCAAAAATTGGTTTTTGACGGCGCCCTGCTTTGCATCAAAATTTTTTTCTTCACTCGTGCCTTGGCCATTGGCAATGGTCCCTTAGCTTAAGGACGAAAAATTTTGAGCAGCCTCCTTGTCAAAATCCCCACTTTTGAACCACCTTCGGTATATCAAATCCAAAGGGAGCAACACATCATGTTACCAGTCCTGCCAGGATGTTCTGCAGCTCGCACGTATGAAGACACCATAAGACGAATAGCTGCCGATCAATATTCCCCTTCTAAGGAAGGCAATGATACAGATTTTTCTCAAGAATCCCTTTCTGGTAATACAATTTCAAAAATAGTCGACGAGAAATTGTTGAAAAGGACAAGCAGAGGTTGCACACCTTGCCAAAGAAAAAAGGAAATTACACCTATAAAGAAAGAAACAGGCAACCCCGGGGAGAAAAAAAAGGAAATTACACCTATAAGCAATGAAAAAGACAACTCCGGGAAGGAAGAAAAGGAAATTACACCTAAAAAGAATGAAAAGGGAAGTGAGTACCCAGATGCAAAGAAATTCCACAGCTTGCCTAATATGTCTCATGTGATCCATGTAGCTAATGTTATCATCTCCGATGATGTAACCATAAATTTCAATCCCGATCATAAATCCGGTGTAACCATTTCAATGAACCGTATAAATGATGATTTTGAAGAATGTGCATTGACATTTGCAGAACGAGAATATCCCATTCGTATGAGAGGTTTCTATTTCGTTGACATGAAGAAAGGATCTTTAATTATTACCAGACATGGCCAGCCTGAAATGAATTATTTCATGGCATAGAGCTTTCACTATATTTAAGATTGGATGATTAAGAAAGTGTTTTTAAAATGGTATACCGAAGGTGGTTCAAAAGTTGGGATTTTGACAAGGAGGCTGCTCAAAATTTTTCGTCTGGAGCGAGGGACCATTGCCTATGGCCAAGGCATGAGTGAAGACAAAATTTTGATGCAAAGCGGAACGCCTCAAAAACCAATTTTTGAATCACGTTCGGTATATTTACAAGTCTTCCTTTTTCTCATTATTTCCGCTCATTTGCAAGGCATAGAAGTTGACGATGCAAAGGAACAGAAAGTAAATAAGTGTGAAACCAAAGAAGAGGATAAATCAGAAGACAAAGACAAGGATAAAGAGGAAGAAGAGCCCCCTAAGATCGGCAATTTTGCATTGGCAACCTCTCAGCAGCCTTATGGTCTTTTTGCTTTTGGCGGAAATGTTATCGACAAAGGCGAAGTGCAGCTATTTCTTTTTGCCGATGACTTCGAAGGAAAGCGTAAAGTCATCATCGATTTGATCCCAAGTGCTCTATTCGGGATCACTGACGAGTGGTCCATCTTTTTTAATTTCCCTTATGCTCCCAAACTTAAAGATGGATGTCAAACCTCAAGCGGTCTGGAAGATATTTTTATCCAAATGGAATTTGCCTTTTATAATAAAAAAACAGCCACGTATGTCGATCAGGCGACAGTTGTAGGAAATGTTACCACTCCTACGGGATCGATTAGAAAAATGCCGCCAACTGGTTTTGGGTCGCCAAGCTTTTTTATAGGGGGGACCTATTGCCGCATGATGGTCGATTGGTTTGTGTTTGCAGGTCAAGGGGCTATATTGACCACTTCAGACCACAGGACCAAAATAGGGGATCAATTTTTGTACCAATTTGGTTTTGGAAGAAATATTCCAAGTCCTCCTGACAGGATTTATGCCTGGATGATAGAGATTGATGGGCAATATAATCAAAAAAGTAGGGTCCATGGCAAGATCGACCCCAATTCCGGAGGAAATGCCATTTTTGTGACTCCTTCTATATGGATATCGACAAAAAATTTCCTTTTCCAGTTTGGAGTCGGTTTTCCAGTGAATCAGAATCTGTTCGGCAGGCAAAATAAATTCGACTATGTTTTGAACTTAAATGTGGCATGGTCGTTTTATTGATGAGCAGTAGAAACTTGTTCTATAACTCAAAATAGTATATAAATATGAGTTATAGAAGAGAGGTCTATAACTCATGTCCTGGAATTGGCAGTTGCCCGGGTGGCCAAATTTTAGCTTTGAAACGGATCGTATAATAGGGATGGAGAGGCAATTTCTATTAAAAATAGGAAGCTCCACGGCCTATCTTAAAAATATTGATCAGAATGAATATCACCAGTTTGTTGTCGAAATTTTGAGCCAGGAAGGTTCGGGAAGTTCGAAGATCGAAGGGGAACTCCTTGACAGGGAAAGTCTTCAATCATCGATAAAAAGGCATTTTGGGTTAATCACTCCAACAAAAGTAAGGGGAAGAAAAGAGTCGTTAATGGCAGATCTGCTATGCGATGTTTATGAAACTTTTCACCTGCCTTTAAGTCATGAAATGCTCTGGAGGTGGCATGCGATGCTTTTTGACGATCAAGCCCATCTTGATGATAAAGGCAAATACCGAACCCACCCCGAGCCAATGCAAATTATCTCTAACCGATATGATAAGCCAACAGTTTTTTTTGAGGCGCCCCCTTCTGCGAAAGTTTTTGATGAAATGACTGCATTTATCAGCTGGTTTAATTCTATCAAAGAGACAGGTACCATATTAGGGCATGTTGCCATAGCGCATGTATATTTTGAAAGTATTCATCCTTTTGAGGATGGAAATGGCCGGATTGGAAGGGCGCTTATAGAGAAACTTCTTTCTCAATATGCGGGCAGGCCTGTTTTGATTGCAGTATCTAAAGTGCTGGAAGAGAGCAGAAAAGAATATTATGCAGCTCTTGGAACCTGCAACCGAACCTTGGATGCAAATACTTGGGTAGAATTTTTTTCGCAAGCAGTATTGCAGGCAATGGAGCAATCGGGAAATTTTCTACACTTTCTCCTCGAGAAATCTAAGTTGATGAATCGGCTTACAGCACAAATCAACCCAAGAGAAGAGAAGGCGTTAATGCGTATGTTTGAGTGCGGCATAGAAGGTTTTCAAGGAGGGATGAGCGCTGAAAATTACATCAAAATAACGAAGGCTTCCAGAGCAACTGCAACGCGTGATCTTACCCATCTCGTTGAATTAGGTGCTTTAGTCAAAACGGGAGAGCTTAAGTATACCCGGTACTGGTTGAGTTTCACAGTTAAGGATGAAAAAGGAATGCGATAGCAGAACGATTCTCAGAGCATGACATAATCTCTTCCAGGGTGCTTGGTGCGGGAATTTCTTCACGCATCTCCTTAAGTATATTGATGTGGCCAATTAGAGCTTCTTGGGCCATTATTTTGGCCTGTTCAAGAGTTTCTCCGGCAGATACGCATCCTGGAAAATCGGGAAAGCTTACCCCGTAATCTGAGCTTTCATCTTTGTGGATGAGTGCTATGTAGTGCATGAATGTCTCTAGGGAAAGTAACTATTTAAAGAATTGGAAGAGGTAGGATTCGAACCCACGGACCCCTCACGAGGCCTTCTGTTTTCAAGACAGACGCATTCGGCCACTCTGCCACTCTTCCATGAAAAATATGCTATCTTTTTCAGCTATTTTTGTTCAAGAGGAATTGTTGTCGATGTATCGATATGATTTCGATTATTTCGCGTATCTCTCGGCGTTGGAAGATGGAATAATATTTCCTGCCTGAGGACATAAATGCCATAAAGATTAAGGAGCAAAAGGCACGCTGCCGCGATCGACAAGAACGCAAGGGCCTGGGACGAGGGCAAAAAGATGAACCCAAATAAGCTGCAAAAAGCGTACAGGTAGTAAACCTTGCGACCAAATGTCGGGGAAAGATATTCTGCACATTTAATACCGGCGCAGAAATAGGAAATAATTGTCGTAAATCCAACGGCAAGTAAAAATAAGGGCATAAAGACCTGCATTCCTGGAAAATATGTCCCCAGTGCCTTTTGAACTAAAAAGGTAGCTTCTATAGGGTCATTCCATACATCAGTGATCAGAATGAGCATGACACTCGTTGTGCAAATGACAAAGCTGTCTAAAAATACTTCCAGGATTGTCAAAGAGGCTTGCTTTTCGGGACAAATCTCGCGCGTTTCGCTGTGGATAACAGACGCATATCCAATGGCAACGTCGCCGGAGTAACAACTTCTTCGCATCCCTTGCGATGCTGTCATGATAATGGTGCTTCCGGCAAAAGCTCCAATGGCGGCATGTCCGGTAAATGCTGACGACATGATGAGGTTAAAAATGGAGGGAAGAACGTGTATGTTTTGTATGAATACCCATCCGCTCATCAGTAAATAGCTGATAATAAAAAAGGGAATGCAAACCGATGCAATCCGGCCAACCTGATCAACCCCTTTACGGCTAATGACGATGATCAATCCGATCAATACAAGGGCAAGGAGAGCCTTGTTGACCTCAAAATTTGTCGATATCATTTCTGTCACAACGCTGAATTGATAGATCTCAACGCCATAAAAACATAGAAGCAGGCAGGAAATTTTGGGGATCCAATGTTTTTTGTATACGGTTTGCAGGAAGTACATGGGTCCTCCGCGGAAACCGCCCTTGCCGTCAGAAACGCGGTAGCGCATCCCTAAGTATACCTCGGAATATTTGATAATCATGCCGATGAGAGCTGTGATCCAAACCCAGAACAAAGCTCCAGGGCCGCCGATTTGCGTAGCGGTGCACACAGCAACTACATTGCTGATCCCCATGCACCCCCCTATACAAGTGAAGAAGGTTTTAATTGGATGGACTCCCGAACCATCGTGCTTTTCAGTTAGAATTTTAAAAAATGTCTTAACAATATGAGGAAAGCGCCTAATTTGAATAAATTGCGATTTGCACGTCAGGTAGGTGCCAAGAAGAATTAAAATAGGTAGCACAGCATATCCCCAAAGAAAGTTATCAACCGTCTCAAGTAGGGAAATATGGGTATTATCCATGCCGCCTATATTTTATGTTGTTTGATGCATCCATTATATCATGCCGATCAAATTTCCGCAACCTTTAATTGAGAAAAATAATTCTTTTTATAAAAATATTTTATTTACACTATAAAACTATAAAAAAATGTATTAATTATTATTTAAATTAACGATAATAAAATTAACAGGTTTAGTTTAATACGTTACTTTAACAAAATCATGTGATGACGCATTTCAATTGGTCAGCAGGGTGACTATACCGAAGGTGGTTCAAAAGTTGGGATTTTGACAAGGAGGCTGCTCAAAATTTTTCGTCTGGAGCGAGGGACCATTGCCTATGGCCAAGGCACGAGTGAAGACAAAAATTTTGATGCAAAGCCGACGCAGTCAAAAACCAATGTTTGAATCAGTTCGGTATAAATGAGAGGTATTATGGACGATAGAATAAAAAAACCAGGCAATCATTCGCCAATAGAAGAAGCGATTGATACTTTGTCTTCATTGGTTGAGCTCGATATCGATGATCTGTCAGGTCGATCTGCGGACTTAAAGCAAACAAATTCTTTGCAAGAGTTATGCGGGGTCGATGAAAAAGGTCTCGAAGAAACGGTAAAAAAAACCTTCCGGGTGATTTTAAAACACCTGCAGTCTTTTTATCAAAAAGAATACCGGTATGATCGCGATCCAAATGCCCTCGAAGAAATTAAAATGATCATGGTTTTGGTTGGGGAAGCGGCGAAAAAATTAGACAAATACCACCATTTATTTCGTTCTGTTCACTCGCAAAATATTAGTGAGATGAAAGAATTTAAGAAACTGCAGGCATTTTATACCAATCACGTTGCTCATAAAATTGATGATGAAGTTTTAGGCAAATGGCTGATTGAGTTGACAAAAAGAATTCTGGGGGAAAGAACAGATAGTTCAGAAGTTCAGTCTCTCGGAATAAAAAACCATGAGACCCGGCATGTATTTATCGACTTGGACTCAGTAAAAAAAGATACTGAATATGAATTATTTTTATTGCGTAAGGAAGATGGCTCCCGTTTCTTTAGTCCAAAGCTCATTCGGAACATTAAACTGATCAACGATTTCGGCGGCCATTTTAACCGGGAAAAAGAAGTGGAAGTATATCTTGACACTCCAATATATCTTGACAAGATTGCTCATGATCATGCTTCGACGATCTTAGGCTTAATTCATCGGGAAATAGCCAACTTTTATTCGGCGGCGTTAACATCAAAAAAAGATTACGCTGTTGCCTCATTCAATAAGGCATTAATTGCTTTGATGTTGGCGGCTAATACTCATAATATTATGCACCAACTGCCCATTAAAAATTGTTGCGATTATTTTCATGACTTTCAATATTTCTTCAGAGAATGTTTATCTACAAAAGAGCACAAACGTGCTGTGGCTTATCCCAATGAGATTTTAAGTCCCGTGGCGAGTGCGATGAACATGCTTCTCGAAACAATCTGCAGGATAATTTATCTGGAGCTGAATGGATACCAGTCCGTTATGCCTTTGATCTGTCAAACCATTCAATGTGCCCTTATAGATGACGCATCGGTTGACACGTCATTATCTGATCTCCATGCCGATGATCATTCGACAGGTTTTCAGTTAGCAAGAGAATACCGGTCGATGACAAAAATGCTAAGATATAGCACAGACGGGCCTTTGAAAAAAAACTTAAACGAGATGGCTAATGGGGATATGCGGGCATTCGACCCATTTATTCAGGATAACTTGCCAAGCCGTCTTTTTAATTTGTGGACAAATGAGGCAAAGTTTAATTTTTACAGATGGCCATCGCCAACTGTACAAGAGTATGTCAATAAGGCAGAAATGATTGAGGAATTTAAGGTGCTCATGCAACATTTCAACATTTCCGATCCCATCCAAAAATGTTTAATTTTCAATTTTCAGGACCGCACTCTTTGGAAAGACTATTGCAGATGTGAAATTATTGAGAATATATCGAAGAATCCTCTGTGGAACCGCGCCGTTTCTGTCGTCACCCTTGCCAAAGATACCGAATTCTATCACCAGCAAGCTCCCTATCACAATGAAAATCATGCGAGCATATTTATTGCGCAATTCAAAAATCAGATGACCGATCCGATGGGAGGATTTTTCTTTGATGAGGAAATAAAGAAACTGATTATGAATACGTTTGTCGACGGGGGGCTGAAAATTGTCCACCGCATCTTTTTTTCCGGAAAAAATGTGCTCAATCAACAGCAAAGGCAGGATTTTATTGAAATATTTTATATTCTTTTGCAATTAAAGATCATCGATATCCTGCAGCCTGCCGAAATTGCCTTTACCTGTAAAGATGGGATAGATGTCACCTGCACTGCGGCAACGGAGCTTTGTTTATTTTTAAAAATACTCTCCCAGGAACATTTATCGGATCATGATTTTAAACAATGTCAATTAATGCTTTACGGGCCATCGCTGATCATCAGAGAGCGGGTCATATTAGGCGATCGGTTTAATCGCATGATCAGTGCCTTAAAGGTTATCGAATCGACCAAAAAAAATTTAGGGCATGCGAATTATGGAAAGTTGCTCCAGTTGGCTTTTGAAGATCTTTATGATTCGATCACTTTCGACAACTGCAATGTCGATTTTCCGTCTTGAGCGGTTGTTTGTTATCATTGATTTCAGATTGACAAATAACACCTGTTTTTGATTTTATTCAATTATTATACCGAAGGTGGTTCAAAAGTTGGGAATTTGACAAGGAGGCTGCTCAAAATTTTTCGTTTGGAGCGAGGGACCATTGCCTATGGCAAGGCACGAGTGAAGACAAAAATTTTGATGCAAAGCCAACGCCGTCAAAAACCAATTTTTGAATCACGTTCGGTATATTTTAATTTTACATACTCTTTAACAATCGGGGGGAAAGAATAATGAAAGCGATCAAATCGGCTATACTCACTTTTCTTGCTGCAGCATCAATGACTCAAGACACCGAGGCATGCACCCGCACCCTTTTTGTCGGGTCGGACGGAGTGGTGATCACAGGCCGCACGATGGATTGGATGGAAGATCTGCATTCCGATCTTTGGGCTTTTCCTCAAGGGATGACACGTAACGGCGCCGCAGGGCCGCAGTCGATTACATGGACCTCCAAATGGGGCAGTCTCATCGTCTCAGGCTATAATGCGGGGTCAGCAGACGGAATGAATGAAAAAGGACTCGTTGCCAACATGCTATATCTGGCCGAATCGGATTACGGCCCCCTTAAGGGAAACAAGCCGGTTATGTCCATATCGGTTTGGGCACAGTATGTGCTGGACAATTTTGCGACTGTTGCCGAGGCCGTCAACGCTTTGCAACAAGAACCTTTTCAAATCGTAGCGCCTGTATTACCTAATGGATCACCAGCTCAGATGCATCTATCCATTTCCGATCCCGATGGAGATTCAGCGATCTTCGAATATATCAATGGCAACCTTGTGATCCATCACGGCAAACAATATATCGTACAGACAAATTCCCCAACTTACGATCAACAGCTGGCCTTAAACACATATTGGGAAAGCATTGGCGGCTTGATCTTCCTTCCGGGGACTAACCGGTCTGCCGACCGGTTTGCGCGCGCTTCCTTTTTGATAGGGGCCATTCCTAAGGAATCAGCTCCTGCATATATCAAAGCTGTTCCAAATGGAACTTTTATCAATCAGGCCGTTGCCAGTGTGCTGGGCGTCATTCGCAGTGTCAGCGTGCCCTTAGGCATCACAACACCGGGGCAGCCGAATATTGCTTCAACAATATGGAGGACTGTATCAAATCAAAAAGACAAAGTTTATTTCTTTGATTCTTCTACAAGCCCAAACGTTTTTTGGGTTCCCCTTTCCGATCTAAACTTGAAAAAAGGGGCTCTGGTAAAAAAACTTTCCTTAACCGGAGGGAAAATCTATTCAGGAAATGCGGCCGGCAACTTTAAAGAAGCGAAACCTTTTGCATTTCTTCCGGCCAATCCCACCGAAATGAAATAAAAGTTTTTATAATTTCGGAAGGCCTTGTTGCATAAATGCTTTATTAACCTAAGTTATTTAAGGTCAATTATCTACCACAGAGATCACAGAAAACACAGAGAGGGAGTAGAAAATTAGAATGTGGTTTAAACAAGGTAAGAAGGCATGTCAATTTTTTATCCCCCCTCTGTGATCTCTGTGGTAATTAATTAGTTATCAAAGACTTGTATCTATTTGAAATTATGCAATAGGGCCATTTCGGAAGGAAAACTCCTACTCATCGCGTAAAGGTAAGTCTATTGTTTTTCGGGACTTTTGCTCTTAATATTTTCATTTGCACAATTTCAACTTGTTTTTAATAAAAACATAAGTTATTATTTATTAAGTAAAATTACAATAAGGATCTAATGTTTTTTAAAAATCTCGGTCTACAGCAAGAAATCGTTCAAGCGATCACAGAAAAAGGCTACACAGAAGCTACTCCCATTCAAATCAAAGTGATTCCTCTTATCATTGAGGGACATGATATTTTAGCGAGTGCAGAGACGGGTACCGGAAAAACTGCGGGTTTCACACTACCCCTTCTCCAAGTGTTGATGAATACCAGAAAAAATGAACATAGGCATGCGTTGCGCGCGCTTGTCCTCACTCCAACGCGAGAGCTGGCCGCTCAAGTTGGCGAGAATGTTAAAGCTTATGGAAGGCACCTTCCTTTCAAAACGCAAGTGATTTTTGGCGGCGTCAATATTAATGCACAAATCCGGAATTTGCAGAATGGAGCTGACATCCTCATTGCCACGCCTGGAAGGCTTTTGGATCTCGTGTCACAGGAAGTCATCGATCTTTCCCGCGTAGAAATTTTAGTCCTCGACGAGGCAGACCGAATGCTGGATATGGGATTCATTCATGATATTAAGAAAATCCTTAAATTGATGCCTGCGAAAAGACAAAATTTGCTTTTTTCTGCTACATTCTCCGAAGAAATCAAAAACTTGGCCGCCGGTATCCTAAAAAATCCTCAAAAGGTTGATGTGGCAAAACCAAACACACCCACAGACCTTGTGACGCATATTATTTATCCCGTAGACAATATACGTAAAAAAGAACTTCTTTCGTCTTTAATCACTACAAATAAATGGGAACAGGTTTTAGTTTTTACCCGTACTAAACATGGCGCTAACAGGCTCGCCAAGCAACTTACCACCGATGGGATTATCTCTGAGGCCATCCACGGCAATAAAAGCCAGTCTGCACGGACTAAAACGCTTGCCAATTTTAAATCGGGTGCGCTCAAAGTGCTCGTTGCGACCGATATCGCTGCACGCGGCCTCGATATTGAGCAGCTGCCTCATGTAGTGAATTTTGAGCTCCCAAATGTTCCAGAAGATTACGTCCACCGCATTGGCCGTACCGGTCGCAATGGAAATGAAGGATGGGCTTGTTCTTTAGTCTGCGTCGATGAACTGAAGCTCCTGGCTGACATTGAAAAATTCCTTCAGCGCAAGATTGCAAAAAAACTAGAACCTGGTTTTGAAGTTGATCCAAATATTTCCGCGCAGCCAATCCAAAATGGAAGAAACATGCGCTCTGCAAAGCCTGGACTAGGGCAGAGAGGATCCAAGCCGCAAAGCAAGCCCTTTCCACACAGGCATAATACCTCTCACTCAAAGGTATCGAAGGGGCGATATGCGGGCACAAATCCAAAGTCAGATATCTTTTCTCAAGAAAAGTTCCATAGGCCCTAACGTTTTCATGGTGAGGTTATAAATGGCAAAACATAAGCCTAATACCATCTGGATTGATGCAGATGCTTGCCCGAAAGCAATTAAGGAATTAGTTTTTAGAGTAAGCCAGCGCTTAAATATTAGCATTATTCTAGTAGCGAACAGCTATCAAATTATCCCGAAGAGCGATTTGATAAAACTGATTATTGTAGATAAAGGATTCGATGCGGCCGATCAACACATTATAGATTTGGTTCAAATTCACGATGTTGTCATTACATCTGATATTCCCTTAGCAGCGAAAGTCATAAAAAAAAAGACGATAGCACTCAATCCGCGAGGTGAAATTTATAATGAAAATACTATTGGTTCCATTTTATCGATGCGCGATTTTATGAAAGAATTTTATGATGCCGGTTCAATTAAAGGTGGTCCAGCAGCATTTGGACCAAAAGATCTTAAACAATTTGCCGATTCACTAAATAAACTCTTATCCTGATTTAAATTCCAGGCACCGGCTTTGCTAAAATCCCAACTTTGAAACTCGTTGGGTATATATTTGTTCTGAAAATATACTTACTCTGAAAATTTATTTTATGTTATTATGTAGATAAAAAATTACAAATAATAAATTAAAAATCAAACACTAAAGAATTTTATGACTCTAAAAACTTGTCGCCAGCTGCAATCAATACAAGATCTTAATCAAATTACTCAGATTAAGCCAGAGCCATTAGGGATATTTGGAGGACGAAAATTCCGAATTGAAACAAATGATGGATGTATTCGCAACATCTCAATGGATACAGTGGTCAAACAATTTAATTCCATGATTATCAAGCATATAAGTGATGCAGATTTAAAGACTCAGGATTTTGAGAAATTGCAAGTCATTGTCGCATCTTTGCATAGAGCAGATCAAGACTTTACAGTGTCCAGGCAGAAGAATGGATTTTTCAAATGGCTATTCACCTGTATCAGACGACTTGGCAATTTTGAAAATAGGGGGGGGATTTTTGGGCTAATGCAAGCAAAAATCACACAGAAATTACCTGCTAAACAAGCGGAAGATCCACGATCGCCAACGTCAAAATCTTTAGATGCAAGACCAGTAAAGGTGCTTCCTGCAGAATTAGAGCAGCTCATATCAACCGTAGAGAATGGCATAGAGGAATCCAAACAAGAAATAAAGAGATTAAGGCAGTTATTAGATGGTTTGGATGTGCCAGAAGCAGAGAAGATTATAGATAGATTCGATAAGCTGGTTATAAAATGTGCGGAAGAGGTCGAAGAAACAAGAGACCAAATGGAAGGATATACGAGATTAAGAGAATTTGGCACATCGGAAAAGAACTCCAATACAGAGAGAATCATAGGGAGATCCGCCCAATTGCTTTCTCTAGTGGACGATCAACTAAAACAACATAGAATCGAAGTAGTAAATAAAATTGAACTGCTATGCGAAAATAAAAAGGTAAATCAGTCAAAAACCAACTTTTGAATCACGTTCGGTATATGCCGGTCTGAATGTTCATATTATTGCTGCTTAAACAGGAAGGATATATATTGGGCTCTGTGAAAAAGTATAAATTGTAAGTGCACCAAAAAGGAAATCATGCCGCAAAATCTAGCCTCATGCAGCCATACGCATCGAAAGACACTTGCTGCATTTATATGGATGAAAATCCTCGATGCTCCCTTTTGGGCAATTTTCAATTTGCTTCCCTTTATTGTTTATAAAGATCTGCATGCAACACCGTTGCAGATTACCGCCATGATCATTCTGAAACCGGCGGTTTCTTTAGTGGCTCTGTACTGGAGCTCTCTTGTGGCAGAGCGCAAGGACCGCCTGATATCCAATCTCGTCTGGGCAAGGGTTTTGGGGAACTTGCCTTTCTTTTTTTTCCCTTTTGTGGATAACCCGTGGTTTTTTGTGGCCTCCTTTGGATTTTATATGATGCTGGCAAGAGGCACGGTCCCCGCTTGGATGGAAGTGCTTAAACTCAATATTTCTGGAGTTTCGAGAGAACGTATTTATGCCTATGGGTCCGCCTTTGGTTATTTTGGGGGGGCCATTATCCCGGTCGGCCTTGGATGGGTCATGGACATTTATTTTCAATCCTGGAGATGGATGTTTCCACTGGCCGCTCTCATTTCTCTTTCTGCGATTTTTTTAAAATCCCGTATTCCTATTGAAATTGGAGAACATAAGGAGGCAATTTTTTCGGAATGGGGTAGCTGGAAAAGCATAAAAGGTACGATGATCAAACAGCTTTATAAACCATGGAAAAGCGCCTGGGAATTGCTATGGCGAAAAGTTGATTTTGCCAAATTTCAATTGGCGTTTACAATAGGTGGGGCCGGACTTGCGGTCATGCAGCCCGCTTTGCCTATGTTTTTTATGGATGGTCTGCATCTTTCTTATACAGAGCTAGGTGTGGCCATTGCCCTTTGCAAGGGGATCGGCTTTTCCTTTGCATCCCCGTGGTGGGCGCGCTTAATGAATAAAATCAACATTTTCCGTTTTAATGGCTGGGTCTATTTTTTGGCATTTCTATTTCCTTTATGTTTAATAATCGCTCAAATAAATCTCATTTGGCTATATGCCGGTTATTTATTATATGGCATTATGCAGGCAGGGAATGAAATGAGCTGGAGTCTGTCCGGCCCTGTATTTGCCAAGGAGGAAGACAGTTCTATCTATACAAGCGTGAATATATTAACAGTAGGATTGAGGGGATGCATTGTTCCGGTTTTTGGAGGCTTATTGGAGTATGTGATGGCGCCAACAGGAATTATGATTATTGGATCGTTTCTTTGTTTTTTATCTACCATTTGTATGTCATCTTATGGCAGGCAGTCAAAAATTCCAGAAAAGGCAATTGAGTCATGAGCGGCTTTCCTTGTGTTGACAGGATTCAAAAGAAAACAAAAATGGCTTTTATCTGGACGAGCATTCTTAACGCGCCATTTTGGGTGATCTTCAATCTTCTCCCCTTTATTCTCTATAAGGACCTGTCGGCAAGTCCCTTGCAGATCACGATAATAGTCATTTTAAAGCCAGCTGTTTCCCTGATTGCCCTCTATTGGAGTACATTGATCAAGGAACGGAAAGACCGGCTGATCTCCAACCTGATTTGGGGGAGAATTTTAAGCCATCTGCCATTTTTTTTCTTTCCATTTGTCGACAATCCCTGGTTTTTTATTGCCTCCTTTGGGTTGTATATGACGTTTTCCCGTGGTATGATGCCTGCCTGGATGGAAGTGTTGAAACTTAATGCAACCGGGCTGTCGAGATCGCAAATCTATGCCTACGGCTCATCTTTCGGTCACATTTGTTCTGCAATCCTCCCCTTGGCCTTTGGGACGATAATGGACCGGTACACTGAATCATGGAGACTAGTTTTTCCAGTTACTGCGTTCATTTCCCTTACAGCTGTTCTCTTTAAGTGGCGTATTCCCATCGCATTGACCGGTAATGAAACGTTACCGAATGAAAATACAACAATTGCGAAGGGCTTAAAACAAGGAAATTTCTTTTCGGATTTGAGACAAAATATCACAGAGGCAGGAAAAAAAATCTTCGAAAACTTCCGTTTGTTTTCCAAATCAGGCGTTTCAATAAAACAGCAGGCGCTTAAACCATGGAAAGATGCTTTTGAATTGATCAAAAGGCGTCCCGATTATGCAAGATTTCAATTAGGTTTTATGCTGGGCGGTTCTGGTCTGATCATCATCCAGCCTATACTTCCCTCATTTTTTATGAACAAATTACACCTTTCCTATACAGAACTTGCAGCAGCCATTGCACTATGCAAAGGAATCGGCTATCTTTCGGCATCATCGATGTGGGCAAGGATCATGAACCGGATTGACCTGTACCGGTTCAACAGCTGGGTCACCTTTATTGCCTGTTTGTGTCCGCTTTGTTTCCTTTGTGCCCAAAGTCACTTAATGTGGCTGTATGGGGGATATTTGCTTTACGGAATCATGCAGGCGGGCAGTGAAATGAGCTGGCATTTATCCGGACCTGTTTTTTCTAAAGAGGAAGACAGTTCGGTTTATAGCAGTGTCAATGTTCTGACGGCCGGTTTACGAGGCTGTTTTGTCCCTATTATCGGAAGCATGCTTGGAATGCTGCTTGGAATTACAAGTGTTATGATGACCGGGGCTTTGCTTTGCCTGCTTTCTACGGTTTGCATGAGAAATTACAGCAATCAGGTCTATGTGCCGCAGTCGAGTTCAAGAGGGTAGATACCTAAAAATAATAAATTAAATTCAACACAAAGGCACAAAGTCCCAAAGAAACAAAGAAATTTTGACCTAGAGACCATTCCCTCTTAGTGTCTTAGTGTCTTCGTGCCTTTGTGTTGAATTAAAGTCTATACTTATATGGGTAAACTTATGTTTGCGACTCAGCGCCTCTGCGTTGAATTGTTTATTAGACTTAAGCGTAAAAGTAGGTCGGCGTCTTTGCGTTTAATTTGTCAAAGCTGGACAACGTCACCAAGTTCCGGAAGCGAAGGCTTTAAGCCGAAATTTTTCTCTATGGCAGATGCCAAGGCTTCTCTTTGCGGATTTTCCCCATGTGTGAGACACACTTTAGGTTTACCTTTGGACAGACTCGAAAACCAGGTAAGCAGATCGCTTTGCCCCGCATGGGCGCTTAAACCGTTCAATGTGTGGATGCTTGCACGAACGTCAACAGTCTCTCCATGGATCTTGACTTGGCGGTCCCCGTCGACGAGGTGCCTTCCCAAAGATCCATTGCTTTGATATCCTGCAATCACGACATTCGTGGTCCTGACTGGCAGGTTAAATTTCAAGTGATGCTGGATGCGCCCTGCGGTACACATTCCGGACCCGGCTATGATCGCGCATGGACCTTTAAGATCGTTGAGCTGTTTAGACTCTTCTACAGATGTTGTGAATTTAAACAAAGATTTGTCTAAAGGAAATACCCCCTGTCTTTTCCATTCGATTGCTTCTTCATCGAACAGATCGGGGTATTTAGTAAAAACTTTGCCGGCTTCGATGGCCATCGGGCTGTCGACAAATACTGGAAAAGGGGGAATTTTTTTCAGGAAAAATAGGATGGCCAAATGGTAGAGAATTTGTTGTGTCCGTCCGATTGCGAAGGCCGGGATGAGTATTTTTCCCTTCTGATCAACAGAATTCTGAATAATCTGTTCAAATTCTTGTAAAGTCTCATATAGAGAACGGTGGTTTCTGTCTCCATAAGTAGATTCCATAAAAACAAGGTCGGCAAATGGCAGTTGATCGAAGGGGCGCAAAAGAGGCAGCTCATGGGGCCCAAGATCGCCGGAAAAAACAATCGTTTTTTTTGTCCCTTTTTCCTCGACGGTTAACTCTATGCTGGCAGATCCGAGTATATGTCCGGCCTCATGAAATTGCGCTGTTATGCCTTCTGCAACCGGAATTGGCTGATGCAATAAAACTTGTTTGCATTGCGAACGGAAAACTGCCACATCCTCCGGTGTGTATAACGGTTCTGCATGCATTTGCGGATGATCGCGATTTTTGCGGTTTGCATCTTGTTCTTGAATTTTTGCAGCGTCCAAAAGAACGATTTCAGTTAAGTCGATCGTTGCAGGCGTTGCATAAATCGCGTTTCGATACCCATTCTTTAAAGCCAAAGGCACTCTTCCGGTATGGTCGAGATGGGCATGGGTTAACAAAAGAGCCTTTATGCTTTGGAGGTCAACATCTTCCGGCAGCCGGTTTTTTTCTTCTGCGGCTTTCCCCCCCTGGAACATCCCTGCATCGACCATCACTTTTGCATTTTCTGTTTCCACTATATAGGAAGATCCTGTGACTTCACCGCCCGCTGCACCGGCAATCGTAATTTTTACCATAATATACCGTACAACCTCATTCGGTCTAAGTTATCCCTGCTGTAGACGCACAAGGGTCCAGGTTTGCTCAGAGCCATCGGAAAAATATACATGGATTGGAGTTTGGTCTTCCGTCAAATTATATAGACCGGTTGAAGCGATAGGAGAATCTGTCCGGTTTGCTATAGACCAATAGACTTCCTGGGTATCGGGGTTGACCATCCCGGTAAGGTCATGAGCAGTATCAGTTTCGGAGTTATATACAACGCCTGCGATTTCTCCGCTGTGGTTGACGGCCAGTTGGATAAAACGATCGCTTTCAGCTGCAGTATCGGTGCTGCTTGCCACAGTAAAGACCCCTAAAGGAAGCCAATCTCCTTCTGTGGTTGCAGTGGTCTGTGAGTCATGTGCAGGCAGTGCCTGAACAGATGGGGTACCTTGCGAAACTGAAGGATAGATGTAGGTTGATTCAGAAGCGGTGAGTGGATAGGCATATCCTTCGTCATAATAGTAGGGTGTTGCCCAATTCCAGGCGCCCCAGGCAGCCAAAGTGCCCCAGGCCGCCGGCCTCCACCAATTGGCGCCTCTTCTTGTATAGTCTAAGTCAATATTGTGGCGATCAAAAAAGCTTCTGTCGAACCAATGATTAGAATCCAGGCGCTGCCGTACGTTTTGGCTGACCTTATTGGAAAGTTGTCTATTTTGCGTCAGTTGACTATTGCGGTTATTGGAGAAGTTTTGGGCCCTTTGTGAAAGTGCCGGACGATTGGCTGTCCCGGAAGAAATCGGGCGCTCGATATTTGGTTGAGGTCTACTTTTCGCATACCGGTTGATTTCGTTGCGTAATTCCGCACGGTTTGCCGCAGAGGGCCTGTTTTGGAGTGTCTGTTGCTGCCTTCTTCCTTGAGCGGCAGATGGTCTTGCATTATTGTAATTCCTTGTGCGAGGGGCAGAGGGTCTGCTTGCTGCCCGGCTCATGGTCGGTGTCCGGTTCATGCTGCGGCCGCCTCGGTATGAGGCTTGCCTTCCACTGCTCTTTCCCCTGCTGCCTGCGGACCTTACATCTCTTCCTCCGCCGCCCCTTCCGCCGCCCCCTCTTCCTCCTCCGCCTCCTCTTCCGCCTCTTCCTTCGACTTCGAGAGGAGTAAACAACAGGCTTGCAGTGATTACTAGAATCATGAATGCAGTTATTTTATTCCACATAGGTTCTCCTTCCTATTCTATTCTTTCGACGGTGACAGGATCCAAATTAGGCAGGATTTCTCCATCCACTTCCCGTTCAATAGAAGCAAAGGTATAGGTATCGTCATCGACTTGGGTATAGATGTTTTTCGATGTGGCAACGCGTCCATCGCTTAATGTGTATCGCATCGATGCATACCAGCTTTTATCCACCTTTTTCCACATTCCTTCTCCAAATTCTCCGTCTGAATCAAAGACCCAGGAACGGACAGTCTTTTTCTCCTCGTCCCAGCCGATGATCTGTTTTCCCTCTATGCTCTCTTGCCCAAAAATGGTCATTTTGAAGTATTGGGTAATGAAATTTTTGTACTTATCCCAACTGTTGTCGAATGCTATTTCAATGTTTTCATCGGCATCCTCCCATTTACCTATCATCCACTGCAGGCTTTTAAGTTGTGTAAAATTGGAGGAGGGTTCTTGCAATTCAATCTCATGGATTGCTTTGATCAGCCACTTGTCATTTTTTTTACTATACTCGGCCTCATAAGCTACTTCCTGGGTTGGTTGATCGTCAATTTTTATCTGCATCAACCCATTTTCGATCGCTTCATCCTTGTCTGGAAATGTAATTTGTTTGACCGTAACCTCCAGATGCCTTTTTTTATTTTGTGAGAATTTTTCGCTGAATAGTTTTTCAATCGCTTCTTTTCCTGTTGCAGTTTCTCCGGTGACGGGATTAATAAAAGTGCCATCAGAGTCCCAATAGGAGGCAAGCTTGGACGGATCTTGGGCGTTATAAGCCTCCTGGTACGACCGGACGATATTTCGAATGGCCTTTTCATCGTCATCGTTCTGTTTTGATTGGCTGCATCCGACAACCAATGCGATTGTCAATAGCGCCAGAATAGATGGATAATATCTGCGCATATTTTTTCTCCCTTAACCTCTTTTTATATACTGAAAGTTTACTATAATATTATGAGGTATTTTTTAGTCATAATAAATTTGATTTGGTTTTGAAAAAATACGTATATGTTATCGTATGTTTGAGGGGAGTGTATGAAGAATTGGTTTTCGTGCCCATGAGCATGCTATTACCCATAACCACAGATGATAATTAAACACAAAGGCACAAAGTCACCAAGACACTAAGGTGAAAAGGTCTGAAGGCAAAATTTCTTTGTTTCTTTGAGGCTTCGTGCCTTTGTGTTGAATTTATTATAGCTAACGCTTAAAAAGGTTTTTGCTTACCTTTGGGTAATGGTTGCAGCCACAGGCACGAAAACTATCTTTTCATTTAATCAGCAAGCGGGGAGTAAATTTGTGGGTAAGAGTTTAATTCCTGGTTCCACATACCGTCTTCAGTTTAGTCATCTTTTTACATTCCGGGATGCTACCCGTCTCACCCGGTACTTTGCCTCTCTCGGAATTAGCCACTTGTACGTATCGCCATTGTTAAAATCGAAAAAAGGGAGCACACACGGGTATGATGTAGTCGATCATCATCAACTAAATCCTGAACTTGGGACAGAGGGTGATTTTACTCAATTCATTGAACAATTAAAGGAATATCAGTTAGGCCTGATCCTCGATATTGTCCCTAATCACATGGCCATCGGAATGGAAAATCCGTGGTGGATGGACCTTCTCGAAAACGGGCACCGTTCGAAGTTTGCATCATTTTTTGATATCAACTGGACACCCGTTAATACAGCATTTAAAGATAAGGTGTTTATTCCTATTTTAGAAAAACCCTTCGGAAATACATTGGAAGAGGGGCGTTTCATTATTTTGTACAGGGAAGGAAAATTTATTTTACAATACGAAGATTTTTTGCTGCCGACATCGTTAGAAAGTTGGCAAACCCTTTTACTCCCTCTTTATGATGTAGTTTTAAAACTTTTTTCCGATCATGAAAAAACAAAAGAATTATTTTCGATCATAGGGCAGCTTCAAAACTACAGTCAGCTTAAATCAGGGGAGAGGGAGGGATATAAGCCTGATATTGAACAGGCTTTATCCGTTTATTTTCGTAAATACGATGATGTTTATCCTATTCTCATGCAGCAATTGGAAATATTGAATGGAGTGAAAGGAAACACGATCAGTTTTGACCGTCTGGAGAAATTCTTAGGAGAGCAGCATTATCGCTTATGCTATTGGAAAGTAGCCAACGATGAAATTAATTATCGGCGGTTTTTTGATATCTGTGAATATGCTTCCATTAGAGTGGAAGACTCCCAAGTCTTTGCAGCATCCCATCAAAAAGTATTTGAATTGCTAAATGATCTGTCCGGCTTGCGCATCGATCATATTGATGGTTTAAGAGATCCTTTAGGGTACCTGGAGAAACTGAAAAATGCAACAAAGATCCCCTATTTGATTGTAGAAAAAATTTTAACAGGAAATGAAAAAGTTCAGGACCAGTGGCCTGTGCAAGGAACTGTGGGATATGATTTTCTCAACCAGGTAAACGGTGTTTTCGTTTTTCAGGCAAATAAACAAAAATTTTTGGATATTTACAAGCGGTTTACCGGCATTGCCGAGAGCACAAAAGATATAAAATATGAAAGTAAGGCACTGCTGTTGAGCACTTCGCTTGCAAGCGAGTTAAATTTTTTAAATATTCAATTAAATCATATTGCCTCCCAAATTCGTTGCTCGCGCGATTTTACCTCGGATAATTTAAAAAAAGCTTTAGCCGCGATCATAGCCTACTTTCCTGTATATAGAAGTTATATTCGTGCCATGTCAGACGCAACGCCGGAAATACACGAAGAGGATAGGAAATATATCCATGCGTCCATAGAAAGGGCAAAACGTCATCATTCTCTGGTCGATCCGAGTATTTATGATTTTATTTTAAGCATCCTGTTACTTCAATACACGGAAGGAATGAGCCCAACTCTCCGATCGGAATGCAATGATTTTGTCATGCATTTTCAGCAAGTGACAGGTCCCGTGATGGCAAAAGGTCTGGAAGACACAGCGTGTTACCGGTATTATCCTCTGAGTTCTTTGAATGAAGTCGGAGGCGATTTAAACGCCTTTGGAATAAGTATTGATAATTTTCACAAGAAAAATATTGAACGTTTTTCAGATCATCCCCATAGCATGTTAACGACCACTACACATGACACAAAGAGAAGCGAAGATGTGCGGGCGCGCATTAATGTCCTCTCGGAAATTCCTGAGCGATGGGAAAAAGCAATTACACAATGGAGTGCGCTAAATCAGCAGTATAAAACACTCATTGATGATTGTGCCGTACCGGATGCCAATGAGGAATATCTTATTTATCAAACATTGGCAGGAACCTGGCCTTTACATGATTTCACTGAAGAGTCTTTGGAAACGTATACCCCCCGTATTCAGGAATTTTTGGAAAAAGCGATAAAAGAAGCCAAGGTCCATAGCAGTTGGATCGATACAAACGAACCCTACCACCTGGCAGTCAAGCAATTCATTGGGAAGATTTTAACAGTCCACTCTTCAAATACATTTATCGAACATTTTAAGGGGTTTATGCCTGTTATTGAAGTAAGCGGGATGTTGAATTCGCTATCACAGCTCATTTTGAAACTGACCTCCCCCGGAGTTCCCGATATTTATCAGGGAAATGAGATATGGGATTTTTCTTTGGTCGATCCCGACAACCGAAGAGGTGTGGATTACGCTTTAAGACAACGTTATATGGCAATGAATTTTACCATACAGGAGTGCATGGAACATCCGGCCGATGGGCGGGTAAAATTATTTATCACCAAACACACGCTTGGTTTGAGAAAATTGAATCCTGAGGTTTTTGCAGAGGGGGCCTATATTGAATTAATGACCGAGGGAGTGTGGAAAGATCATGTGATCGCTTTTGCCCGTTATTTACCCGGTAAGACAGTGATTGTGCTGACTTGCCGGTTTTTTACCTTTTTGCTGGACGATTTTCAAAATTATACCCTGAAAAGCGATCGATGGGGTGATATGTTTTTAACCGTACCTGTTTTATTAACGCAAAAAAAATACAAAGACATTTACACCCAAAAAATTTTTACATTTACAGAGGAAAAAATTCCGCTTGAGGGATTTTTTAATACGATTCCATTTGCGGTCCTGGAAAGCGAGTAATCATCTGTTCGAGACTATCCCTAAACTCATAATGGCCATTAGCAGTTTAGGAATGTTCACTCGTACACATACTATTACCCACAAGTATAGACTTTAATTCAACACAAAGGCACGAAGACACCAAGAGGGAAGGGTCTGAAGGCAAAATTTCTTTGTTTCTTTGGGACTTTGTGCCTTTGTGTTGAATTTATTATAGATAACGCTTAAAAAGGTTTTTGTTTACTTATGGGTGATACAATGCCCGCACACCAGCAATCGAAGAGATGGTCGTCGACCAGGCCCACCGCTTGCATATAGGCATACATGATTGTAGAGCCTACAAATGTCATGCCCCGTTTTTTTAAATCCTTTGATAGTGCATCGCTTTGCAGCGTTGTCTTTGGTACTTCTGAAAAGGTATTTCTATGATTTACGATAGGTTTTCCTTCCACATATTCCCACAGGTATTTGTTGAAGGAGCCATGTTTCTTCTGGATATTTAGAAATATTTTGGCGTTTTGACGGGCTGAATAGATTTTTAAACGGTTGCGGATAATGTTCTCATTCAATGTCAAAGCTTCTAATTCAGCATCAGTCATAGATGCTACTTTAAAGGGATCGAATTGATAAAAGGCTTTACGGTATCCTTGGCGGCGCTTAAGGATCGTTTCCCAGCTCAATCCGGCTTGCGCCCCTTCGAGCACCAGCATCTCAAATAAGCGGATATCATCGTGGACGGGAATTCCCCATTCATTGTCGTGATATTCCGCGTAATATTCTTTACCGGCCTGCCAACCGAAACAACGTTTTTTTCCATCTGCAGAGAGCATGTTTTCTCCTTTCCTGGTGTGTTTTGTATAGTGTTGTGAAGTGTTGTATAGAGTGTAAGTGTAACAATGTGTGGCTTTTTTGTCAGGAAAATTGCTGCTTTAATAGCAATTCTAAATACAAAATAAATTTAACAGGATTTGCAGGATCGCCTTTAGCGGCATGATATGCATAGATATCTTTTCTATCCTGCCGCTAAAGGCGATCCTGCAAATCCTGTTAAATTTATTATGAAAGTGTACAAATATGATTTGCAATCAATGTTTCCATACTTACCATAAAACGAACTATTTTTCTCGTTTATTTTTCCTGCTGCTTTAAGCCCGGTATAGAAGGTAGCAAGTCGTCTCGACGTGGTCATTTCAAAGCCGGGACGTCCTTGTTACCTTCTACACATTCACACTATGCTTCAGATATGATGAATGGTGCCAACTGTTTTGTTTGCACCTTTGTCAACCTATAGTTTTAAATGTACATACAAGAAATTAAAAATGTATTAATTCATTGCTTTATTTTTTCTAATGTCCTATTTTAGAGTTGAGTTTTTAAATTCCCTAATAAGAGAGAGTACTATGGATTCCCCAAGGAGAGCATCTTTCGATCCTTCTTCAACAGCGTTTGCAAGTCCTTCTTTAACAGTATCGGATACCCCTTCTTCAATAGCACAGGACACAGCTGGTGAAATAGGTCAAAGCATACTCATTGTCCAGGGGAACAACATGCTTGAACAACCCAGATTAAATTCCTTAAGACGCATTTCTCTTCCGGACACACCCACATCAGTTGAGACTCTTGAGCTAAAGGAGTGCGATCCACCAGAGCGATTAAGCTCCAGTAGGGCAACGGAAGTGGAAGGACCGGGGGGGAGCAAAAAGACGGCTAAAAGAGTATCTCACTTCTTTGGAACTTCTTTTCAGCAGTCAATGGCATCATCGCAAGCAGGAGGGGAGGAAGTCAGGCGGCGAAGATCAAGCTTGCCGCTCCCTGTGACCCCAAGAAGAACCCCTACGACCCCAAGGAGGTCACCCCGGGCTTCTCCAACTGGCGGATCTTGCAGTGTGAAGCCGCTGGACCGACCAGCTGCCGCTTCGTCTGCTGTCCAGAGCTTACCGACCTCAGAGGCCCCAAGATCGTCAGATCAGGCACCTCCAGGCAGCGAATCTTGTGGTGGACCACAGGGACGACCTGCTGCTGCATCATCTGCAGTCCCTTTTTTTCAGAAAGCAGCCAGCACAAGCTCGCTTTTTGCAAAAATGAAGTATCCAGCGATCCCCTATGGTGTATGCGTTAAAGCGGTTCTTTCGGCCAAGCCCTCTGATAAAGGTTATAAACGCATTCAGGAGACATTAAAGGAATATGATCGTATTCATGCTTCAATGAGTAAATCTACCTTTGGGGAAAGGCAGCGTGCCCTTACGCCCTATGCCGTGGCTTGTCTTACCGCAATGCTGGATTATCAGATTATCTTTAAGGAAAAGGCACTTTTTGAAGAAGAGAGCAAAGAAGAAAGATCTTTCGATCCACGTGTGGAATCGTTAATTACGCACCTCAATAATGGATTTCGGCTGTTTATCCAGGGAAATCATGAAGAAACAGTGGAGCTTTTGGATGAATTATCGAATGCCAAACGCAACATTGCAGCAGCACATAGAGCGGGAGAGGGGGAGATTGAGACTTTCTTAGATGAAATGAGCAAGTTCATCAGGTATGCATGCCAATATGAAGGTTTACGAGGTGATCGTGTCATGTTGAAGAAGGCAAGACATGAAATGGCAAAGTATAATAATAAATTGCTAAACATTGCGAAAGTCCATCCTCAGGATATTTTTACTGCTTTTAAAAATGATCTTCTCATTGACTTGTGTTTTAGCGGCCATGACTTTTGTGAAGGATTGCACGGTTTGACGTGTAGTTATTTAAATACTGTACTTGCTTCGGAAAATTACAGATTTTTAGATCAGGTTCAGGTTTTTTTGACCCGTTTACATGCCGCTCGATCGAATTGGCAGATTGGTGGGCATCTTAAGAAGATGCGTGAGATCTATGATTCCTTTGTTAGCAACGACGTAGTGAACCTCAGTTCACGAGAAAAGCGATATATTGAACAAAACCTTGATTTGCAATCTGCTAAACATAAAGCAAATACGCTTGTTCCAAAAGAATTTTTCGATTGTGCTGTTCATCTTTTTCTTGGTGCACAAATAGCGGTTAAGAAGCTCGTCGCCGCTCAATTGAGTAACTACAAAAAGGATCCGCAAAATCAAGATCATCTCATGAATATACTTCTACATTGCATTGCAGGTCCAGGCTAGAATTTTTCTTTATAGTCTTTTTGCGCAAGTTTGATAATTTCATGGGCCTCGGTAACGCCATAGGTATGGGTAATTCGGACCCGTCTATTTTCTCTTTCGGGTGGATCCTTATAGGTAAGAAAATAATGCCTTAGCCTGTCGACCAAATTGTCCGAGCATTCGCTAATATCTCGAAAATTTTCATAAATAAAATCCCCGACCAATACAGCAATGATTTTGTCATCGGCTTCATCTCCGTCAATCAACCGGAAACCTCCGATCGGTTTGGCCCTTAGCATGATATCCCCGCGCGGAATGTTTTTTTCCGTTAATACGCAAATGTCTAAAGGATCTTTATCTCCAACAATATTTTTCTGCCCAGTTTTTTCAATGCAGTATTTTGCGATGGATGTCCCACAATAGGTCCTGGGGATGAGTCCATAGAGGCTGGGACAAAGACTTGAATATTTTTGCGGTCTGTCTACCTTAAGGATTCCCGTTTCTTTGTCCAATTCATATTTAACCGTATCTGTTGGAACGATTTCAATATAGCAATTGACAATTTCCGGAGCATTTTCTCCTAAAGGCATGCCATGCCAGGGGTGAGAGCGATACATGATATTTTCTGAGTGCGGCATTATCCTCCAAACTATGGTTTAAAGCTTATACACAAACAACTTTTGAAGTTGTTTGTGTATAGAACCGGAAATAAAAAAGTCATATCACTGAATTTGACCTACTATTTTTTGCATGCCCACAGGGAAGATGAGCCTGGGTCTTGGTGAAGATAAAGTGATGATTTGCCTCAGAGTCGGAACTGGTTCATATAGCCTGTAATAGTATCTTCCTATTTTTTCGTTAGCGTAGATCATATTTCTCTCTACACAAGTGCGAATGTTAGCGGGCAAGTTGGGATGTTCCAGGATCTTTGCCGATACATCTGCGCATTCCTGATATTTCCCGGTCCAATAAGCGCAGATCGACAGTTCAAGGGGAAGGTGGTAATCATACATCCACTTCTGAACAAAAAGAAGATCATTTGGAGGAGCGGGGATTTTTGCGGCAATACTGCCGACCAGATATCCATGATTATATTGTTGTTTGTCCCGGTAATACCTGGTCAGATTGTAAAGAGGCTCTATCCGTGTCGGTCTATAGTAATAAGCCTTCAGGTAGGATTCTGCAACCTGGGATTCTGGCATATTCAGCAATTGTTCCATAAAAGCCACCTGGAACATCGACCAAAAAACTTCTTCCTGCCACCCTCCCATTTCAATCCGTTTCTTATAATATTTCAGACTGTTTTCATGATCTCCCGCATCTTTATAACTTTGGGCCAGATAAAACATGTACCGCGTGTTGTTCGGTTCGTTGCGCAAACCCTCTTCCAAGATTTTAACATCCTTCTTGTATTTTTCAGGATCTTCGGACCTCGCTCCATCAGTATGGACCTCATTGATGACGCCCTTGAGGGTATCTGCAGTCAATACGCCCGGAGCATCGAGCGCTTCGTGCAGGACGCCGATCCATTTCCAGTTCAATGCGCCGTTGATCAGCTGCACCCGCGCATAAACAGTGCCGTTAAAATGGGTCATAATATAATAAAAATCTTTATCCAGCTCGGGCAGCTTAAAATCTTTGTCGTAAAGGAGTATTTCATCGGCATCGATGAACAATATGTAATCAGCCTTGCCCTTTGCCAGCTGAAGCGCTTCATTGCGGTTGTGACCAAAGTTGAGCCAAGGCCGTTCGTAGAGCTCACCCGGAATATCTTTCATGTGCTCCTTGATCATATCCTGCGTTCCATCGCTTGAACCGGTATCGGAAATGACCCAGTAATCGATAATGGGCCGGACAGAATCGAGGCATCTTCTGATCACTTTTGTTTCGTTTTTGACAATCATATTCAGGCAGATTGTTTTTTTTTGGGCAGTTTCTTCAGCTGCAAGAAAGTAGGGAAACTGGAAAATGACAAGAAGAAAATAGCAGGCAAAAAGATAATTTTTCATAATAATAACATCCTTTATGGTCGTAAGTGATGACTCTTCCAGATACATAAAAAGTTTAATTTATAGGCGATATGCGTTGCAAATGTCAAGAAATAAACTAAAAAATATTTTCTCCCTATATAAAAAATCCGGCAAACTGGCATGATACCGGGTATGTAGGATAAAGAGAGGTTAAGAAAGTTTATATGTTTTTTTTGTATTTTATCGCGTTGTCATTGATTATACCCTGGACTCTCCAGCCCCAAACGATCACAGAAAAAAAAATGGGGGCGCCCTCTTTAAACCAGGATATGACCCAGGAAATGCAAAAATCTCTGGTCGAAGTCAATCAAACCTTAAGCAGCATTCAAAATAGATTAAAAGAACTTTATGCAGAAGTGAACCAATTATTTGTCAATGGTGCTCCGGATGAGGCCTTTGGAGTTTTACTGGAACAAATTAATGCCTTACGAAGTGCTCAGCAGGAGCTGGAGAATAATTGGCATGACCAGGCAATTAACGGGGAGAATACCGAGAGCTACGCTTTATGGCATCAGCCTGAAACGACGATCGGACAGCTTGTGATGGATTATGGTTCACAAGGCTATGTTTATTTGATCCCGGAAGAAATTGATGGCATTGGACTAAGTGTAAACTCGAGCCTTCCTATCCCGAGAGCCTCATGGGGAGAGATGCTCGAACTGATCCTTGCCCAAAATGGAATTGGCTATACACAATTAAATCCTTTTTTAAGACAACTTTTTCTTTTGAAAGAAAGCGCATCGGGATTGAAATTGATCACCAATCAGCGAAGGGACCTCGATTATTTTCCACCAGAAGCGCGTGTATGTTTCGTCCTGACCCCGGAACCTGCTGAATTTAGGCGCGCATGGTTATTTCTTGAAAAATTCCTCAATCCAAAAAGCACAAACCTGCAGGCTCTTGGAAGTGATATTTTAATCATCGGTCCAGATGCAGAATTAAAAGATCTGCTAAAGCTCTACGATTTTATTGCAGCGAATAAGGGCGAAAAGGATTACCGCGTATTTGCTGTCAGGCGTATTGAAGCTCATGAGATGGCCCGCATTTTGGCTGCAATGTTCGATCAGGTAGAGGAAGGGCCGGACCAGCAAAGACCGCAGGCGAAAATGCCGCCTATGCCTCCTAAAGGTGGAGGGGGGCCTCCAGGGCTGCCAGGGCAGAAAAATTTTCCTCCATTCCAAGCTTCCCCAAGATCTGAGGGTGCACGTGTGAACGGGATCAAGATCATCCCTCTTGCCAATGTGGCCAATGCGTTATTTATTGTGGGTACAACGGAAGAGTTAAGGAAAGCAGAACAGATCATTACCCAGGTGGAAAGCCAGTTGGGAGATGCAAAAGAAAAGATAGTCTACTGGTACACGGCTAA
>JABDCW010000022.1 GCA_013287905.1 Chlamydiota bacterium
TTATCAGGCCGGGCAGGTATGACCTGAAATAATGGGGGATACGTTTTATTTCAGGGTTGACTTTCACTCTGAAATTCTTCCAGCTGCTGCGGGTGACCAGGCATCCAAATGGATAGATGGCCATATAGGCAAAGATGGCAGCAACGGTAGTGATCAGCCCCAACGTAAACACCCCTAAGGTATAGATCACAGCATCTCTCTTACGGTAGGCCAATTGGTTTTTCGTCAGGTGGACGAAACTCCTTCGGGAGATACTTTTGATTGTTTGCGGCTTTTCCAGTTTACAATACACGTCAAACCGGATATTTTTTACCTTGTCTATATTTAATTTAGAAACAGCTTTAGGTGTAAGAGGTGTAATCCTGCCCCACAAAGCATTAGTATCGATCAGCTTGTTAAAGCGTTCAAAACCATAGGCATCAATGGTTTTGTTCGTCAGATTTTTCATCTGTTCTTTGGTAAGCAGATGAAGCATATCGAGCGGAACTGAATTCACAAGCTCATTTGGCACATAGGGAACTTGTTCTTTTGTGATGGAACCCACCTGGCTTTCTGCAATATATTTCATCTGATCATTCGATAATTCGCCGACCAGATCATTGATCACATGGGGCACATGGGTGTTCTTAATATGTTGCACCTGATCCGAACCAATGTGTTTTACCTGATCCGGTATAATATGTTGCAGCTGAGGAACGCTAAGTTCGCAAACCAATTTAGCAGGGCAATGTTTCACGTGATCATTTTTGAGCCATGGCACCTGTTTTGACACGATATGCTTTATCTGCTCTACTTTGATATGCTTAAACTGTTCCTGAGTCAATAATTTGATAAGAGGATCCGGACAACATTCAATTTGATTTTTCGGCTCATCTCTGAGATATTTAACCTGATTTTCACCAATATGCGGGATTTGCGCTAACGTAACATGCTCAAACTGATCCTTATCCAACAAATTAACGTACTTGTTTGGGCAACGTGCAATTTGGTTCTCCTGTTTCTCAGGAATAAATTTAAGATATTTAACCTGATTTGGGCCAATATAAGGGATTTGCGTTAACTCAACGTACTCAAACTGATCCTTCGATAACTCCGGTACATGCTTATCAGGGCAATCTTTAACATGGTCTTTGTCAAGGAGCGGAACCTGGTTTTTCTCAAGCGATTCTTTAATCTGCTTACCTGTTAACAGGTTGATCAGTTCAGTCGTATCAAAGGTTTTAATTTGAACGGGAGTGATCTTGGCCTGAATAGCAGTCCAGTTTGGCTCTTGATTAGCATAATTTTTATCCAGTTTTAATGTATACAGGGGGACAAACTGCCCTTTAACCAGGTAGACCACTTGGCCAATCTTGATCGAAAGAAGCTGCTTTTCCCGTAAAAATTGAACGAGCGCATTACTGCAATTTTGAATTCTTGCACTATCTTCTTTCATATTCGCAACATACCGTTGCAAATTCTCACGACATTCGGGATTGGTTGCCAGTTTCGTCAATATGGATTGGGAAATCTTCGGGAACAATTTGTCGAAGAATTGAAGATTTGCATCTTTAGGCAATTCTTTTTTTATCAGATAGATGATCTGATTTTCCGTTAACAAGTTCCCGCAATTTTCATCGATCTTAATTAATGACTCATCCGGCACAGCCTCAATTTGCCAGCTCTTTGTAAACGCTTTATACATTGCAGGATCTATGCCGGGCACAAGCGCGGGAGCTGCCGGATGGGTGGGAAGCTCCATAAACTTATCCAGCATAAGCTTAACCCAATTTTTATCCTCATTTTTTTCTGCGTTGTCATAATCCGTTTTATTCAGCAAATAGGTCTTTGTGCCATCGGCACCTACAGTACAAATTTGACCGGCCTGTTTTAGGTAAGCGACTTTCGATACCGGCAGCCATTTGAGCTGCTGAGGCGTCACATGACCAACCTGAAATGGTCTCATGTTTTTAAAATGGTTACGTGTGACCTCTTGGAACGCTTTTCTAATAGCTGGAGTGTCGGCTTCCAGGTTGTCTCCATATTTAGCAGGATTTTTTGCCTGCAATTTTTCCACAGCTGCCTTTGTAGGATCTTCCTTTCTCAGGTCATAATCAATTCCAAGATATTTTACCCAATTGATATTGAGCTCGATAAGCTTCTTCCTGTCTGTCAAAAGTTTGGTCGTTTTAATCTGCTCTGGTTCGTTATTTAGAGGTTCAGGAGTGTATTTACCGGTCTGAGACATCTCCAGCTTCATTCTTGCCTTGCTGATGTATCCTTTTTTACTGATGTGGGCAACATCTTGTCCTTCGATCTTAGCAAGAACAATGGAAGAAGCTAACAGATCCTTCTGATCGGTGAAGCAGCAGGCTTTAAGCTCTAAGAAACGCTGCCTGAGCTTCCCTTTTTCAGGATCCGTCAGCCATTGTTCAACGCTCTCCTCGTTTTGCTCGCGGTTGATGTAGCTCATGTTTCCTGCAAACGCATTGATTTGCGTGAGCATTCCGGCAATTCCCTCGCCGCCTAACTCGTCGATGTTCTTGATAAATTTATGTGGATTTTCGTCGCTTCGCCCATGATCGAGAACGAAATCTTCTCCATCGGGATGAATCAGCCACACGTTGTCGAGAAGATCAGTCTCTTCGACTTTAAGATTTTTCTCTTTGGCATGTGTAAGTTCTCTCTCTCTCTCCTTTATATGAGCTTCCATATGCTTTTTAACATCCCTAGCTTCATGTTCTGAAAGCAACAGGAACCGGAATGCCTCAGCCGCATTTGGATTGTTTGTCTTGATCGCAAGGATCTGCTTGGGTGGACGCTGCATCTTATGAAATACAGGGAGCGCTTTATTGGCATGAGCGTGGAAATAGTTGTCGGTCCCATATATTTCGGAACTAAATAATCCGGAATAGGGGTGGTCATATTTGTATCTGCCCAATTGATCGTTAAGCGTGTGCATGGAATAACGCTGGCCTGGTATTTTTTTCTGATTATTTGGGTCTGTCTTAAAGCCGTTGAGCAATTTTTCAAACTCTGCCTTATCCATTTCATATTCATGCCGCTTTTCTTTGGATACCTGTATATTTTGATATCTCTCTAACTCCTGTTCGATTTCCTGATCGACATGTCTTTCTTTCATCTGTTCCTTTTCCTGGTGCACCTCAACGGCAACTTCCTGCTCAAACCCTAATTGCGCGCTTGGCGACAGCGTTGTCTTGGGCAGCAATTGTTTATCTTTTGCGTTCTGAACCCAATCATCAATTGTTTTTATGGATGTATCTACCCCCTTGCTCATTTCCTCGCACTTCACCGCACCGAGAACGGGTTTTAGTTTTCCAAGAGCTTCTTTAAAGGCGTCAGATTCTGATTTTATCTTACCTCTGAGTACAGCTTCTGTTGCCACTTCCCTTTTTAACCGGCCGCCTAATGCATACGCATCATCTTCCAGGGTCGTGACATAAAAGGGTTGTACGATTTCTGAAGTTTGCGCAAAAGAGGAATAGTCTTTGTTTTTTCTTGCACTTGCAAATGCTTCCCTGATCATCTTAACCGCATGAGATCTCGACACTGCTTCTTTAACCTGTTGAGTAAAGTGGGACACCATGGCATCCGTTTTGCGTATCGATTCCACTTTTGCCGCATTTAAAATTAAATCGGAAATCTTTTGTCCCTGATTGACTAAAGAGCTGCGCAATTCTTCGTCGACCACAAAATCGATATCCTGCTCGCGGAAATACTGTCTTAGCCGCATGATCGCCTGAAGTACGTCCCGTGTCGGCTGATGGCTCATTGTTTGCACCCCAACGCAGTCGGGACTTAAGAGAACATCGACTCCGGTTTTATGGTTCTCATCGTAGTACATCACATAATCTTCCGGTTTCAACCCTTTCGTTGCCAAAATTTCTTTCGATGTACCTCCAACATAGATCGGCTGGGACTCTCCCTTCTTCCAGGCATAGAGTGTGTTTGGAGTCTCCTGCCCTGGTGCTTTATGGAAGAACAATACAGCCTTAATGTTTGGATCGACTGTTCTTTGACTTTCTTTTAATGCTCTCGCTTTTTCCAATGCTTTCGCTTTTTTCTCTGGATCAGCATCATCGATTTTTGAAAGCTCTTCTTCTATTTTTGCCGATTCTTCATCCTGCTTTGCGCTCAGGAAGTCCAACCACCCCTTGGCCACATCTTGGTGAGAGCCGAAGTTCTTGAAAAGACCCGCGGCATCGATCAAAGCGCGCATTCTTTTAAAACGTCCCGGCTGTTTTTTGTACTGTGTATAGATCTGATCCAGAAAGCTTGTGACCGTGGCCTGTTCGCCCTTTTTGTCCGTAGAAAAATTAGCCTGGAGGATTTTATCATCTGTTGCCCGGGCAGCAAGAACATGGAGGATACTCCCTTCCGTTCCCTTATCTCTTACGATGTGGTCTGCCAATTCTTTCGCATACCCTTGGGCATTCCATGGCGTTCCCGACATCGCCTGTCTTGTCTCGAGAAGTGCGGTTAGATCGCAGCCATTGCTTGTCAGTCGTTTATTTGCATATTTCACATGGGCCAGAATCGTTCGGTACTGCATCTCCAGCATTCTTTCCGGAGAAGCAAAAGCATTCTTAATTGCTCTTTCCATCATCCCTGGTTGATCGATTTCATAAAGACCGACGCCATACAATGCTGTAAACTCTTTATATTCCGGTGTCTTCTCACGAGCTTCCCCTCTTTCCTTGACGTAGTACTCAATGGTAGTCCTGGTCGTTTCCGCAATTTCTTTAATAGCTTCTGCTTCCGGAGGAAATGCAAGACCATATTGATAATAATAGCAGGCAGCTTCCCAGTGATAACCAAAATCTGTTGTCGCAGGAGTTTTGTTCCCGACATAGGGGACAATCTTTTTAACGCCATTGCGTGTGGCAAGGCCGTAATTGCGGTTCGCTTCTTTGCTCAGTGTCGTAGGGAGCAATTCAATCAAAAAGTGCTTGGTTCTTGCAATGAGCTTCGACGCCTCCTTTTCCCCTTCTCCCTTCACATACATTTCCTTTAATTTCTTCAAAAGGGCATAATCCTCATCGGCTTGTTCCTGAGTATAAATTTCTTTTTGAAATTTGGTCTTATATTCTTCTTGAAATGCGGACATATATTCTGAAACCGATTTACTCCCGACCGTCTCCCCCTTCTCGTTCTTCTCGCCCTTTTCGGCCTTCTCGTTCTCATCGAGCAAATCTTGCATCACAGCCGGGATTTTTCCGGAAACCATGCGGACAAAGGCATCTTTGTAGCTTGGGCCCAGATAGTTTCTAAACACTAAAGAGAACTCGTCGTTCCATATAGCTTCCGCAACGACAGGAACAACAAATCTCTTATAGTCCTCTTCCGGTACAGACGATTGTTTGTTTTTGCGCAACTGAAGATAATCATTGAGAGTCACTTTCTTTGGCCCGGCCTCAGTCGGTATCTCGACCGTCAGTTGGTTACTGGTCAGGTGAGTGAAAACGTTTTGAAGCATCTCGTTGCTGAGCGGATCGACAGTGCAATTGTTCCCTTCGACATAATTCACTTCAAATTTACTGTCTAACGTGATATCGACCTCATCGAGCAGCCCCAATTTAGGAATGGCTATTATATCACTGATCAGCTCCATTTTTTCAATGATCTTATTGCAATTGTCATTGAGCTGCCGTTTGCCGGAAGCGTCGAGTACAACTGCACTTGTCTTTAACTCTTCTTCCAGCGCTGTGGAGAGGCTCAAAAACTCCAGATTTAGACCTTGCAATGTCGATGCGCTGATCAGATAGGGCAGCTTTTCTTCCTGAGCTTTCTTCATTGCCTTCAACGTAGCCGCGAGCTGGTGTGCCGTGAATGATTCGCGCGTTAAATCGAGGGCAAGCAACTGTTTGCCAAAGGCCGCCCTTAACGATGCGCCTAAATTTGCCTTGACGACATCGAACAGGGAAGCGGGAACAATGAAGCACCCCATACTTCCTTCTCTCTTAGATGTCATGTACAGGAGGATAGTCGCGATCACCGAAGTCTTACCTCCCCCCATGATCAGCTGGATCACAATATCCTGCAACCTGCCCCCCTTTTCGGCCATCATCTGTTTGATCAAGGCCGTTTGTTTTGCAAAGGGAAGAATCTTTGCCTGTCCCGCAAAGACGCGGAAGGCTATTTTTTCTTCGTAGGAGTCAAACTGGTCAAAATGGTACTTGCCATCCAGTTCCGTTTCTAGCATCTGGCATAAATTCCGTCTTGTCGACACCTGGCCTGCATCTTTACCATCCGGATCCTTTTCATCTATTGAGGCTATTTGCTCCAATAATTTGATCGTTCTCTCCAGCTGGCCCTGATAGGACTTAAGATCCATTAATTCCAGGGTCTTTTGCGTAAGGGCTTTTGCGTCTTCTTCCCGCAAGCCTTCATTTTTTTGCTGGAATGTGCGCAAGTCTCCCGACAGCAGACAGTTCACACAGTCATCAATCGACACATGCGATGTCGCGCGCCCCCCATGTTTGGCAAGCCACGATTCCCTTTTCAGGGCATCCCCCTTAAACTCGTTGGCATCTTTCAATATTTCTTTTTTTAATTTCTTTTTTTGTGTTTTGATCTGACTGAGTTTTTCTCCTGCCAACTTTTTGAGTTCAGTCTGGTTGTACTTTGGATCTTGCTTGTCTGTTGAAATGGTAAGCAATTCCTTTTTAAGGTTACCCGCCATCCCCGTATCATAGTCATCTTTTAATTTCTTCAAATCCTCTTGCAAAGACTCTGTGTAATTTGCTTCATAGTCTTTCAATATCTTATCAGGGGTAGCGGGAAAAGCAACATCCGGCAAGTCCGGCTGATGCGGGTCTTTTTTTAAGAAATCTCTTTTCCATCCCGACAAAACATCCCACCTATCTTCCTTTAGCGCTGGATCTAAGGCTGCAAGGTTAAATTGTCCGGAAACTTTTTCTGGTGAGACGTCAGCTAAAGGCACCTCCTGCGGTTCCAGGCGAAGTTGCGGGCGCACGGGGAAAGGGACATCTTTTTGGGTAGTCACCGGAGAGATCTTGTCCGGAGCCTTTAGAGGTGTGCCCGAAATTAACTTCACTACTTCTGCCTTGCTAACAGGATCATCGAGGACTTTTTGTATATCATACAATGCTTTATACCTGGCTTCCACATCTGTGTTGCTGTTTGACGACAGGTTAGCCGGCAATTTAGGGAAAGATTCGGGTTTGTGCAGGATCATAATTAATGCATCGAATTTCGGGGTGCTTTCTTTGATATCGGAACATTTACGCCACATGAGCAAGCGATACAGCATATCGTCCCTCTGCTCTTTAGTTCCATTTTTTGCAAGAGCATAGACTTCAGTAAAAAATGAGGTGTCAGGGCTTCTTAACTGGCTTTCATCGACCGGTCCTAAGTAAGGCAGGTCTGTCAGGCTCCAATAATTTGCACTGTATGCCCAAAAGGAATTCGATGTATTAGTAATTTCTTGATAATACCTTGCCACATCACCTTCATACCATTTCGTCATTTGTTGCTTGTAGGATTCATAGCAATTTTCCATTGAAGGAGTTGGTTTTGGTATTTCTTTTGAAGCATTACATTCCTGAATAGTATGATAAAGTTGTGAGCCGATTTTGAACATTTTCCAGTTTTCGAATGTACTTAACCGTAATTCCGGAAGCGTTCGCATAACAGACAGCGATAAAGATCCGGCATAGCCTCGCATTTTTTGCTTGTCGCGGCCGGCAAGAACAATTGTTTCGACCTTTTCGCTCTTTAGATCTCCGGACCTCGCTTTAAATGCCATACGGGCTGCCTCTAAAGACACTTGGAGCTCATTTCTCGCAATCTCTTCATGAATTAACTTCTGTCTCACAGGATCAGCTGATTCGCTTAATAGACGACTCAATAAATAGACCTCAAGTTCTCTTGAGATCCGGCATTTTGCAGATAAATTCCCGCTGGACTGCAGACACAAAGCCGCTTTTTCTATCATCCTGGCAAGATCGCCAATCTGGCCAACCTGTTTTTCGTCAAAATACTTTTTGACCGGCTCTTTTGCACTGGCATCTCTTCTCGACATATGCAGCGCCATAGCATGCATCTGTACCATATGGGCATTGGGATCATCTTCTCCAAGAGGAAGCTGTGAGATCATTTCTAAAATTCTCATCCCGGTTGGAGAGACCTTGTCGATCTCTTGCAGACTATGAAGAAGATCACTTGCCTTCTCATACCATTTTTGCGACAGATAGATATAGCTTAAGAACAACTTCGCTTCGACACCCACAGGATTGATTTTCCCGTCTGCGACCTCTAAGACAAAATAGCGTTGATTCCCCAATAATTCGTTTGGCTTTTCCTGCCCGGAAGTAACGATCTGCCGTGTATTATTAATAGCTAACTTTCCTTCCGCAATGGGAGCTCCCGCGACACCTATCTGCTGAAAAGGGACTAGCAGCATTCCCTGGGTGTTCTTCTTTGTCGATTGGAGGAAAAGATAATTATTGACAGTTCCGAGAAAATGAGGGTTCATTGAATCCAGGATGGCAAATTCGGGGTTTTCCGACCAGACAATCTGACCTTTGTCCGTCCGGTGAAAGCTAAGCTCGTTGTTATCTGATGACAGGTAACGGGGGAACCGTATTTTTTCCAGTGTGCCATCTCCGGCTCCAGGTTTGCTTTCGGTAAGTATATTTTTTGGAGCATCAAAAGCGCTAAAGCCCCTGATGGCAGCCGCTGATCCATCCCCGGTCTGCAGATAATTTAAGAGAACTCCACCATTTCCTGCCTTGACAATAGTTCCATCATTGAGTAAATAGGCCCTTGTCTCTTGAGTCATGAGATCAGTGATGACACCTTTAATATTATTCACACCGCCAATTGTCATAAGGCGGGGAGTCATCCATATGCTGTGATCCGCACGCAAACAATTAGGGATGTCGTTAAAGGACTCATCATCCTTTTCACAATTTTTGCACAAAACCCCATCGATTTCTTTGTAAATATTATACCGATATCCACCACCAATTTTTAGCCGAAAATTCCCCTTTTTTGAATGGCATAAAATGTGTGAACTATTGCCCACCTGACTATATGCCACTCCGGGATCGCCTCCAAGAAGGCGTTGGAATTCGGGATCTTGACGCCAGTTGGTCAAATCGACTTTGCCTGTATTCAATACTCCATCTTTAAATGTTTCCCCGGTGGTTAAATTAAAAGCCCAACTTCCTCTGCTTAAAAAAGGTTCGCCATATTGGGTAAAATTCCACTCACCAGCTTCGCTTCCCCCTTTTTCTAAGCGAGCAAAAACTTCATTCCCAAGCGAATTTAATTCTTCGGCAAATTTGTCAGCATTTAACCCATTGCCCTCTTCATCCCATCTTAACTCTTCTTTTAATCCTCCAACCACCGTAAGCATAAAATCGGCGGCATGTTTTTCAGGAACAGAAATAGCGGAACCCGTTACTTCAGGTTTATTCGATTGATAGGCGATCCAGTTGAATAATATATCGGCATAATCTTCTTTAGTTAACTTTGGTTTCAGGGAACAGGAAAGCACTTTATGCAAGCGGAAAGCATTTAATTTTCTGTCTCTGTCTTCAGTGATCTTTTGCGACAGCAAATCTTTTAGATCAGTCGTTCTGTCCAGTGCTTTAGCTTTTTCTGTAAGAGCAGCTGCCTGCTCTCCTTTTCCCCCCTTCACCAGCTCTTCGGCAGCATCTTTTAAATACTTCGATAAATAATAGCTCAGTTCAAGGTAAAAAGGGGAAGACTCGGTTCCTCCATTCACTTCGCTCCCTTCGGCTAATCCTTTCCTGATAAACTCTTTGGCCTGTTCAAAAAAGGCATCGTTTTCCACGATCATTTCTCCCGCGCCTAGCTTCATACCATCAGCCGTTAATGGGGACCGGAACAAAAAGCGGATGACAAGCTGTTGAAAATCAGGTTCTTTTAAAGCCTCCCTCTCTTCATTAAGCTCATATAAAATCTGCATCGGGGTCAATTCCCATTGAGCAAGGGTACGATACAACCTAGTGAGCAGCGGCTGATCTTTCACTGCTGCATCGAGTATATCGGCCTCTGCCCGTGCGACAGAGCCCCGTTCTCTCTTTGCAAACTGAGGCTTTTGAATAATGAAATCATTAGGGGATGCGGCAGCGATTGGATTGAATTTGAGAGTCTCCCGATCCTGACAGCTTATTAAGCGTAAGCCTTGTAGGTTTTCTTTCTCGCTGGCAACTAATTCCAGTTCGGAAGTGATTGGACTTGGTCGTTCGATCGTATGGGTAATGTATGCATTGTATTGCCTGGCTTCACCATACATTAACCTTGCTACGTCCTGAAGATTCTTCCTTAATTCATAAACATGACCATATCCATTATCATACATAAACTTCTCATGACCATGTCTTCGACTGCATTGCAAAAGAGCGAGACAGCGCGAAGTATCTGATGGATTGACTTTGCGCGTAGGGACTGGTTTGGAATTAAAGCCATAATGTGGCATCATCGTTTTTATGCGATTCTCATATTCAGATTGGGTTTCGTCTTTAAGGAGATATGGATGATCTTTCGCTGTCCACTTTCGGTTCTCGCTGCAAAGTTCTGCATATTTTTTGTGCCAGTCGGCAAGGCGACCTTCTTGAGCCTTATAATCTGCCTCTATCTCAGCCTCTGTAAGTTTATTCAACACAGAGACATCTCGGGAATCGGCCACCTGCAAGACAGCTTTCTTGAAAGCTGGATCGTTATTTAAACGATTTGTCCAAAACTCTGTGGTGCCCTGATCCTCCTTGATTATATCCGCATCGATATCACAGTTTCCTTCGGTAGAAAATATTTCTTTGTCTTTGCCTTTACCTTTATTGAAGTTCTTGAGATATGAGGTGCAATTTTGAATCCGGGCAAATTCTTTGGCGTCAAAGAATTGCAAGGTATCCATTTTGGTCAATTCTAACCACAAGTTAGGAATTCTATAGTTACTTAAGGGGTCGCCGTTGGAGGCCTTGAGAGAATCGAGTCTACAATAGACGGCATGGCACAACACCATTAAAGAAAGGGTGGTTGCGTAATGTCTCGAGGTTAAGCTTGTGCGATAGCATGAAGGATACAAACCTCTTAATATTGTGTTTAAATGGCTATAAAAAACCGTTAATTGATCTGCAGTAAACCCTTCTAAAAAATTGCCGGTACCGGGCAACTGATCAATAGGCAATTGGTCGATGATCCAGTGAATTTCATTGGCCATCACTTTTGCTTTTTCTGCAAGTGAAGAAGAATCATAACCAAAATTCTGTTCATTGATCTTTCTTAACCTCTGAACATGGTATCCTAAACTTGCGTTTATTTTATCTGCACGGCGACGCTGTAACGCTGCGGCAATTTCATCCCCAGTAAGTGCACCCGGATGAGCTGCATTCATTGCGGCTGTACGACGCCCTAATGCTGCAGCATTTTCTTCCTCGGTAAGTTCAAGGCGACGTTGTAACGCTGCGGCGATTTCTTTTTGAGTAAGCTTACCCGGATGAGCTGCGTTCATTTCAGCTGTACGAAGCTGTAACGCTGCGGCATTTTCTTCTGGAGTAAGTTCACCGGAAGGAAGTGTAACATATATTTCATGAGACAAATCGATCACAGGCAACTGTTTCAATGTAACATGTTCCTCATAAGGAGCTGTAGCATGCGGAATGAGCGCACGCTTTTCTATTTGAGGTGCCGGGCTGATTTGCGAGATATCGGAATTTTTTTCCGAAAAGTCCTTGTAAATCTTGTCAATGGCTGTTTCCGCCTCTGATACCTGCTGCAGAACATCATGGGCCGTTGCCCTGGCCTGGAGAGCAAGCTCCTGATCGATAATGCCGTCATCAATTGCTTTGCCGATGCGTCTAAGAAGATTTTTGGATGTTTTGATCAAAAGGCGTCGCAATTTTTCACTGTCCTCAGTTTCATCTTTTAAATAGGCCTTTCCGGCATCGAAAAGGACAACTAGAAATCGCAATTTCGCATGGAACATCATTGTCTTATATGCCTTTTCCGAAGGGGAATGGCAGCGTAGATAGACCTTGGTAACAGAAGGGACGCAAGTCCCGCCTCTTTGTCCGGTAATAAGACCGAACGCAGATGGATCGACAGGGACTCGGTGTTTTTCAATATCATCAAAAACTTTCATGCCGGTCTCTTCTGCAACTTTTACACCTCCTCCACGACGATTGCCCAAAATTTTCAATTCCATGACTGCCTGAATAAATTTTGGTTGTATCGTGCCAGTGTTTGAAACAGTGAACAGTTCGCTTTCATCCACATTGGCATAATGGGCAACCGGCACCTGACGCTGTTTGGTGGCGCCAACCTGAAAGGCGCTGATTAATTCGTGACCGGTTGAAGTGTAGAGAAAGATATCGTATTTAGGCGGCCTGTCGCTTATTTTTTTTATTTCGTAAATTTCGGCATGCCCTCCGGCTCCAGCTGTTACATATCCTCCGTAAAATACGTGACTGTGCCCTACTTTAAGGTCGCGGACCTTTCCGGCATTTCCAAGAGCTTGCGTGCGTAATTCTTGATTGACTATGTCTTTAGGGCCGTTCGGATCGATCTTGTCTATCGATTCGGAATAAATGGACAATTGGTCCATACCGCTGACTACATCTGGTGTTAATTTGTCTTTAGCGGCTACCTTTGAGGACTGGTAATCTTTTACCAGCCATTTCCAGATCTTGAAATTGGCGCTTGGAGGGGTTCCATCTAAGGCTTTACCCTTTGATCCGCCCGTGATCATACCGCCGCCTAAGATACTTGCTCCTAGTTGCACCATCATGGATAACTGGGGTTTACCGGCTTTATCTTTTGCAGCGTCCACTAATACCGATGCGCCCTCTACGGTGCTTTGAGTTAACAATGAATTTTTCTGAATATCGGTTTCTGACATCAAGGAAAAGACGTCAGGTTTTTCACTTCCCGCTTCTTCCCTGTCAAAGACAATCCGTTTAAACACAGAAAGTGGCGTGTCTTTCGATGAAGGCTCTACTCCTTCCATCATATTCGGACCGGAACCTCGTGTTATGTTCGGTTGATCCGGTTGATTTTTCCCAATATTCATATAAACACCTATTTTTAATTTAAATTAAAATTCTTTCTATCTATTAAACAAATTATGCTCTATATTTATTAATCTATCACACAGACAAATAAACATCAATAAACTTAAATTAAAAAATTAATCAGATATAATGATTAAGTAATTTTTTAAGTTTAATTGATTATAATTTGTCAATAAATTAATGTACTACGATATATTACATTAATTTGAATAAAAAAGGAAGAGAAAAGAAAAAGGACAATAAGGACACCAATTAAGGACAATAAGGATAGCAATAATGTTTCTTGAGATGTCCTTAATTGGTGTCTTTAATGTCCTTATTGTCCTTTTGCCTCTAATGTTCATTCCCGGGGTGCAACAGCGAGTACAACTTTTCCCTCAATGATAAATGAGGGGATTTGGGATTGATAATCAGTTTGAATACATAGGAGATGCGCCAGGTTTGCGTGCCGGGCGGTATAGTAGACTCTTCAATGCTGTGTACAATATCCCCTTCGAATAAGACAAGCCGCATATGGTGACTTTCCACTCTTTTTACAATTTTACGGTCCTTAGTGCAAAATACTGTTCCGAGTCCATAAGTAGAGGAATCAAAATTGGGTGCAGTCACATAAAGCATTGCAGAAATGAGTAAAGGCCTCCCGCATTCCCCGTTCGTAAACCCCGCTCTGTAGTACGTGTTTGAATCTTCATATAAAACAGGGATCGCAAAAGGGAGAGCCGACGTGTCGTAATCCTTATGTTTCCCGGCTTCCATGCTTAAGCTTGAACAGCCCTCTAGACGATTCGTTGCAAAGGCAGAAGTTATTTTTCGATCCGTACAAAGCCGCCAGGGCAGCATACTCAACTGCGATTCAAGCTGCTGGCTTACAAAACCAAATAACCGGTAGATCTGCTCAAAGGCTTTACAGGGGTCGATACAAGATTGCCACTCCTTATGCATACTCATTGCCTGTGCAGGCATTTCCCCCATTTCCCGAGCTTCGCTGGAAGCAAAAATACTTCTATCAAAAAGAGTAGTCCGGGCAATTTCCCTCATCGATGAGCAGATCTCATCGTCGAAATAACGGTCGATGACGTGAAGGTGCTTGCCCTGAATAAGTCTCGTATCAATATGTGTTTGAGAAAGACGGTTGATGACAATCCTGTCTAAATCCGGAGCAAAGACCAAAGAAAGCAAATTTGTTGTCAGGCGGTCAAACTCCTTGTCTATCAACGCAACCCCTCTGACACCGCAGTCTCCCTCCCTGATTGTACATACGTTAGATTTAAATGAAAGACTCATTGTTCGGCCAATCTGCACATTGTTGCCCAGTCTGCAGAAAACGGGTGACGACATAACCCTTTGTGATACGCGGGTGGTAACTCCCTCCGTTTTCGATTCATCATGACCGTCCTTTCCTCCAAAAGAAACAAAGGGACCACATAAATCAATTGAAAAGTGGTTTTGAGGATTTGCTAAACAAGAACTAACTGAAGAAGAATTAAATGTCATAGGTATTTTATATGTTGGTAGTGTTTAATTTAAAGTCAGTTAACACATAACAGATTAATGATTTATTTGCAAGGGTAGCCAGGGCGTCAATGCCAATGCATAGGAAACTAGAACGAATTTTTGAATTTTTCTCAAGCAAGAAAACTCTAAGTAAATCTTGATCTTAATCTCGATCTTGATCATGATCTTAATCTTGCTTTTCTTCAATTTTTCTCTAGTGCGAGGTCTCATGTCTCAATTCGGTCACGAAACGCTTAATGTCTATCAAGAATCCATTCGTTTCATCACATGGGTGAACGAACTACTGGAAACCTTCCCAGAAAACCTTTCTGTCCATAATCAACTAGACCGTGCCAGCACTTCAATTCCTTTGAATATTGCTGAAGGGAATGGAAAACATACATCTGCTGATCGTTGCCGATATTTTGATAGTGCACGCGGGTCAGCGCTCGAGTGCGCTGCTTGCCTAGATGTCCTTGTGGCCAAGAAGAAGATTGATGGAGAAAAAGTAAAAAAGGGCAAATTACAACTATATCAGATTGTTTCGATGTTGATTGGATTGATAAGAGCCAACTCTGAGCGAAATGTGTGAAGAGCTAGATTAAGATCATGATCAAGATCGAGATCAGGATTGGGCTTAGAGCCAAGCTAGATTAAGATCATGATCAAGATCGAGATCAGGATTAGCTTAGATCCCTCTTGGTTGAGAAAAATTCAAAAATTCGTTCTAGTTTCCCTACCTCCTGCTTTCTGCGGTTGCATAATAAATGACGGCAAATTAAAATGAATGACATACTCAAATATATGTAAGGAAAAACCCATGTTAAAAATCGATTTAAAAGGAAAGAAAGCATTTATCGCCGGTGTCGGCGACGATCAGGGGTACGGATGGGCTATCGCAAAAGCATTGGCAGAGGCCGGCGCCACTATCCTCGTAGGAACCTGGACCCCAATGATGAAAATTTTTACCATGGGACTGGAAAGCGGCAAATTCGACGAGTCCAGAAAATTATCCGATGGCTCCTTGATGCAAATTGCCAAAATCTACCCGCTCGATGCCGCATTCGACAAGCCGGAAGATGTCCCTGCCGATATCAGGGAAAATAAACGGTACAAGGATGCCGAAGGGTATACGATCGCAGAAGTAGCTTCTGCAATTGCCAAAGATTATCAAAACATCGATATCTTCATTCACTCTTTGGCCAATGGCCCGGAAGTCCAAAAGCCCCTATTGGAAACATCGCGTAATGGATACCTGGCCGCAATAAGCGCTTCTGCCTATTCATTCGTCAGCCTGCTTGCCCACTTAGGGCCTATCATGAACAAAGGCGGCTCTGCGCTATCCCTTACCTATATGGCATCTGAGAAAATCATTCCCGGCTATGGCGGAGGAATGAGTTCGGCCAAAGCTGCACTGGAGAGCGACACCCGAGTTCTTGCCTGGGAAGCCGGGCGCAAGTGGGGCATCCGGGTCAATGCGATCTCTGCCGGCGGCTTGAAAAGCCGCGCTGCAAAGGCGATAGGATTTATCGAACGAATGATCGATTACTCAACGGCCAATGCCCCGCTGTCTAAAGGGCTCGAAGCAGAGGAAATTGGATCGGTGGCCGCATTTTTGTCGAGCGGACTTGCCTCGGCCATCACCGCAACAACCATCTATGTAGATAATGGCATCCACTCGATGGGGATTGCCATGGACAGCCCTGCTTTTAACACATAAAAACGTGCCCGTGCCCGTGCCGGTGCAAATCTTGATCTCGATCTTGATCATGATCTTAATCTTGCTCTTGTTCAATTTTTCTCTAGTGCGAGGTCTCATGTCTCATTCGTTCTCGAGTTGATTGGATTGATAAGAGCCAACTAGAGAGCGAAATGTGTGAAGAACTAGATTAAGATCATGATCAAGATCGAGATCAAGATTTGCACCGGCACGGGAACGTTATTAAACAATACTAGATTAAGATCATGATCAAGATCAAGATCAAGATTTGCACGGGCACGGGCACGTTATTAAACAATAGCCGTCTTAGAGGGCATGCCGCTGATCTCGCAGACGTACTTGGGAACGGCATAGCCCGGAAGCTTCTCCGTAAGGATCTTCATCAGCCTTTTGCCCTTCTGTTTAGACACCTCAAAATGGGCAGAGCCGCTAACCCGGTCTAACTGATGCAAATAATAGGGAATGATCCCGTGATCGACAAGGCGGGAAGAGAGCTCGATTAATACGTCAGGATGGTCATTGACCCCTTTTAGCAAAACAGATTGATTCAGGACAGGAATCCCCAGCATTTGGACCGATTTGAGCGCCAAAAGAACACTTTCGTCGAGTTCTCTTGGATGATTGACGTGTACGATAAACCAAAACTGTAAGCGTATGCTTTTCAAAAGATTTAAGAAAGATTCGTTAATGCGCTCCGGTATCCCTACCGGAAACCTCGTATGGAAACGAATTTTACGCACGTGGGGAATATTTGCCAGTTTCTTCAACAGATCTCCCAAAGTAGAATCATCGAGAGAAAGGGGGTCTCCCCCGCTTAAAATGACTTCGTTAATAGACGGGTCATCGGCAATATTTTTAAGTTCGGACTCAAATCCCTTAACGACCTCATAATCAAAATTCTGCCTGAAACAATAGCGGCAATGCATCGCACAGGCGCCGGTTGTTACCAATAATACCCTTCCCTGATATTTTCTAAGGAGTTTTTTTTCTGACCGGCATAAAATATCGCCAACCGGGTCCGTTAAAAAGCCATTTGCCGATATCCCTTCTTCTGAGAGCGGAACAAACTGCCGAAATATCGGGTCTTGAAGGTTTCCCTTTTCGATTTTCTCGGCAAGCCTTAGAGGAAGATTTAATATAAAGCGGGGACGCGCGAATAATTTTTTGACTTGTGCAGAGGATAACTGCAAAAAACAGGCCAATTGATCGAGATCGAGGAAGTTTTTTCTCAAAATCTGTTTCCATATAGGAACTTGTGCGGATGTGTTCATGTTGGTTACCCTTTTTTCTGTTGCACAATAATAGCAAATCTCCTATTTTCAGGGAACGGCTGTCCAACAAATACCCTAGCACAATCACCTGAATTGAGGATACGTTATGCCTGCTGTTCTCGACGTTAAAAATTTAAAAAAAATTTATCCTGGAAATCCCCCTTGCGCAGCTGTCGATGGCATCTCATTTTCCTTAAATAAAGGAGAGATTTTGGGCCTGCTTGGCCCCAACGGTTCGGGAAAAACAACCACAATCCAGATGCTTCTCGGTACTCTGACCCTATCATCCGGTTCCATTTTGTACTTCGACCAGGATTTTTCTTTGCACCGCACCGATATTTTACAACACATTTCCTTTGCAAGCACCTATACAAGCCTCCCATCGATTTTAACGATAGCGGAAAACCTCGAAGTTTTCGGATGTCTGTACGGCATGAACAGAAAAGAAAGCGCAAAGAGATTCGACCCCCTTTTAGAGCGTTTTGGGATCTACAACAAAAAGCACAAACGAACAGGCGAATTATCAGCCGGACAGATCACCCGTTTGATGCTCGTCAAGGCGTTCTTTATTCAACCAAAACTCGTCCTTCTCGATGAACCTACAGCATCGCTCGATCCCGACATCGCACGCGATATTTGCAGCTTTCTATTAGAACAGAGGGATAAGGAAGGGATGTCTATCCTCTTCTGCTCACACAAAATGCAGGAAGTCATGGAGATTTGCGACCGGGCCATTTTTCTCAAAAACGGAAAAATCATTGCCGACGATACCCCGGAAAAATTGGCAAAAAGCGTATCCAATTTTCGAATTACCATTGTCGTTACCACAGGGCTTGAAAGAGTCATTCAGGCTGCAATGAGCCGCCAATTCCCTTGCAAAATCGATCATAAGACCATTGAAATTGTCATTTCAGAAGAAAAAATCCCCGCATTTCTCAACGAGTTAAGTAAACAGGAAGTGATTTACGCAAATATTAGGATAGAAGAACCATCGCTGGAAGATTTTTTTCTCCAGATAGCAAGGACTTAAGACAAATGATGAGTTTACACCGGATTAAAGGCGTTTTTTTCAGATATTACTATGTATTGCTCAAAGGCAATCCAAACCAGCTTTCGGACCTGTTTTATTGGCCCCTTATCGATATTCTCCTTTGGGGCCTTACATCGATATGGGTGCAGACACAAAGTCCGGATCAGATACAAAACCTACCCCTGATCATGATGACGGCCCTCATTTTCTGGCAGGTAGCCTGGCGCGGCTCTATCGATATTTCCGTTAACCTGCTCCAGGAATTTTGGCACCGAAATTTAGTCAATTTATTCTCCACCCCCTTAAAAATTTCGGAATGGATATGCGGGACTTTGCTCCTTTGCCTTTGTAAATTGCTGATCACACTTGGATTTGGCGCCCTGATCGTCTATCTTCTTTATTCGCTCAATATTTTTACCTTAGGATGGATGTTTTTGCCCTTTGCAGCCTTGCTCTTAATGTTTGGATGGACTTTGGGCTTTTATGCCTCAGCGCTGATCATCTATTGGGGGCATCAGATTGAGATGATCGCATGGATGATCCCCTTTATCTTTGCGCCGTTCAGCGCCGTGTTTTATCCGGTCGCAGTGTTGCCTGAATGGGCCCAAATCATTTCCTGGGCTCTGCCGACGACATACATTTTTGAAGGAATGAGAAGCATCTTAAACGGGCATCATATGCCCTACACTTATCTTGCTCTCAGCTTTGTCCTGAATCTCTTGTACCTGGGAAGTTCTATTGTGTTATTTTACTATGCCTTTGAAAAGAGCCGGGGCTTAGGCCTTGCCAGAAGGGATTGATAAAGGGAGTAAGAAAGGGATTGATTGATTAATTGACTGTAAATGTTCATGTGGTAGCATCGTTATAAATCAGGCCTTCAGCCTGAATGATTTACGTTACCCACCTAGGGCGTTGCCCCAATGTCGTTAAGTTAAAATAATTTGTTATAAATAAATACGACGTATTAGCTCCTATCGCCGCATCCGCGGCTGTCTTATTGTTATTCGTACCCCAGGCTCACGCCTGGGGCTACATGCCTTGGCCGTTTCACGGCCATTCTCGTGGTTTTAGCTTTAAGCCGCGAAGCGGCAACAGCATGTAGCCCCAGGCGTCAGCCTGGGGTATGGATGCCAAAAGGAACAGCCGCGGATGCGGCGACAGGAGCTAGCACATCGTATTTATAATAAATTAATTTAACTTAATGACATTGGGGCGTTGCCCTAGGCTTTCATATACCAGGGCGTTGCCCTGAAAACATGCTCGCACCAAGGCGTTGCCCTGAAAACATACTCGCTATCTACCTGGGGCAACCCATAGGCTTGCATATACCAGGTCGCTGACTTGAAAACATGCTCTCAGGGCAACGCCCTGAAATATAAAAGCCTAGGGCAACGCCCTAGGTAGATAACATAAATCATTCAGGCTGAAGGCCTGACTTATAGTGAATAGACCCGTGAACATGTACCCCCCAAACAAACTTATAGAGTTGTTTGGGGTATTGCTATGTGATTTATGCAACAGAGCGCATTAACAGGTGAATTCCCTTAATGGCATTGTTTCCACAGGTTGTTTTTGCGCTGTTTCATCATCGGCTGCTAAATCGTCGTTGTATGTCTTTGTTATTGCATCCCAATCGATCCCCGAATCATCAGGTAAACTGGAACGTATACGCAGCAGTTCGTGGTAGGCTTCTCTGCGATTATCATCCAATACATCTTCATCGTTCACAGTCCCTTCACATATTACTGCATAGTCTTTTAACTCTCCTGCATCAACAGAGTCTTTAAAAGATAAATAACTGGCTCTGAAAGCAGCATCTGAATCGTCTTCTATTATAGCCATGGAATAATATTTCTTAGCTTCTTCTATATCCTGTTTTACTCCCCTGCCTTTTTCAAAGCATTCGCCCACCATATATTGAGCAGATACATGCTCTTTATCGGCTGCGATTTTATAGAATCTAAAGGCTTCTTCTGGATTCTTCTCTAGTCTTTTACCTGTTTTATACCATCGTGCAATTTTATAGGCAGCGCTAGGATGTCCTTGCTCTGCAGCCTTCTTATATAACTCAACTGCCTTTGAAATGTCTTTATTCTTTCCAACCCCTTTTTTATACATCAGTGCAAGAACACACTGTTCCTGAGGGTCTCCTTGTGCTGCAAGTTCTTCCGTTTTCTTAACAAGAGCTTCGTTTTTCTCAATTTCCTCTGGAGTCAACGGTTGTTCGATGGTGTTTGGTTGTGCGCCCGATTTTGATGGGTTTTTCCAGAGCTTTAAAGCTTTTTCATCTACTGATTTATGACCCCACATGTGCCACTTAGATACGATAGATCGACTAATTGCCTTAAAGTAAGGCTCGGCTCCAACATGGCCACTCTCCTCATCCGCTTTTCTTGCCACTTCTTCAGCTACTTTACCGTCTTTACTTCCTATGCCTTCAGCAGTCAGAATTTTTTGAGATTTTTTCTTAAAAAAATCTCCCTTATTAAATCCTTCTCTGAGCGCTTTTATATCAACTTTGGGAACAGGTGGCGATACAGTTTTATCAGGGCTTGTTGTTGAATCTGGTGTTGCCTTTTCACCACTGCCAATATGCAATTTAGTCAACATTTTAGTTAATGTACCAGGTTTGGTTACAGGTTTTGCAGGAGTTTCCGTAATTGCCGGAAGAGCAGTAATCTTATCATCAAGGTCTTTAGCATGGGCAGCAACTAAAGTCCCTGAAGCTGGTTTAACTTTAAGTGTTTTGGCTCCAACTTTGGCACTGATCAAGCCGGCCTTTAATTTGAGAATTTCTGCATCGGTAGATTCTTTAGCTTTTTCTGCTGATTCTTTAGCTGCTTGCGCCTCTTTTTTTACTTTTTCTAACTCTTCTTTAAGAGTCTGCACTTCTGTTTGCGTTGCTTCAGTTTCGAGCTTTGGATTCGTTGCCCCTTCCTCTATTTGATGAATCCACCTTTTCATTTGTTCATTCAAGGCGGCAAAATTGATGGATGGGAATATCGGATTAGACCGTTTACCTTGGCCCTGTTCTTTTGATAAAAGAAGCAGAATTTTGAAAATGATCTTGTCGAGTTTCTTTACAATTTTGTCGACATTCGCCGGATCTGCAACTAGGGTTTTAATAGCGATAACGCGTAATTTATCCTTCTTTACATAGAAAGTTTTGTTGACGTTGCTTGCTGTAGTTACATTCAATTTAACTGCTTTTCCCAAAATATTCATAAAGCAGCCAACAATACGGTTCTTGTAAATGTCTACATTTACTGGAGGATTTTCAGGCTTAAAGGACAACTTCAATTGTTTGTTTTCAATAATTCCATTTATATTCATAATACCACCTTATAATAATTAATTAAATATGTTTACAATTTTAACATTCGTCGATAATAGTATCATAAATCAAAATATAAAGTCAATTTTTTTAATTAATTTTTAATAAGATATAAAAACAATAAAACTTGTTACAACAAAGGTAGCCAGGGCGCGAAAGCCCTGCTTCATGGTAGCCAGGGCGTCCTCGCCCTGCTTCATGGTAGCCAGGGCGTCCTCGCCCTGCCGAGGCTGTGAAAAATGAACGATCAACAGGGGTCTGTCGCCGCTTCCGCGGCTTTTACTTTTGGCGTTGATACCCCAGGCTAACGCCTGGGGCTACATGCTGCTGCCGCTCCGCGGCTTAATCCCAATACCGCAAGCATGGCCGTGAAACGGCCAAAGCATGTAGCCCCAGGCGTTAGCCTGGGGTATGAATACGAAAAATGACCAGCCGCGGAAGCGGCGACAGACACTCGCAAGTCGTTCATTTTTCACAGCCTCGCCAGGGTGCATTAACGCTGAATATCTCTTGGCTGACAATTAGCAGGGCTTTCGCGCCCTGGCTACCTTGGGGGCAGGGCTTTCGCGCCCTGGCTACCTTGGGGGCAGGGCTTTCGCGCCCTGGCTACCTTGGGGGCAGGGCTTTCGCGCCCTGGCTACCTTTTGCCGCTCTGGGGCTACCTAACTTAAAAGTAGTCCGAAACAGTTCCCCCGGCGGCTTTGAATCCGTCCAGCATACGTTTCGTTTGAGGACTTATATGATCATTTGAGACGATAATCTCGTCAAGACCATCCCACTCGACATTCAAAAGGGACTCCGGGATCACTTTAAATGGGACCTTTGCTCCCATTAAATGAAAGAACAGCCTGTCATACTTTTGCGTATTTTCTGCAGAATCTGGCAATGCGACTCCAATGCGCACAGGAAGGCCTTTGTCAAGCGGTGGCAATTGACGTGTGATCACCCCATACTTTAGCGGCTCATCATCCCACGACAGCTCGCCGCCAAGACCTCTCCCATTTCTCACTCCAATGCGGACGTTAGGAAAACGGGATTTTGCAAGCATATGCGCTATCCTGCAAGGGCTTTGTATCATTCCTGTGTCCAATAAAACGAAACAGTTCAAAGAAGGAGGAAGATGGTTGGCCAATAAATGAAGATAGTCAGCTGCAATATCGCAAGCCTTAAGTTCAGGATGCTCTTTTCCCTCCATTTCTACTTTTGTGCGATCACTTAAGTTAAGTAAAGAGCGAAAATCGGCTTTGCCGCGATATAGGCAAAGACCAATTGTTTGTGATGAAAATTTATCCCATAATGTCTTTTGAAAATGTTCTAATGATAAGCAAAGAGACAAGAACTGGGATTGGTTGCTTAAGCCAAACGGCAAGCGGTCAAACAACCCAAGATCTATTTCCCAAAACAAATACAACCCAAGGGCCGCATATCGCGTTGCAGCTTCGAGTTCTTTTTTCCAGGAAAGATCTCCCTTTACCGTGCCGTCTAAAAAAATTTTTACCCCATTAAATCCATGGGGGACAGTTTCATCGCAAGCCATAGCATCGTAAATGGTAAAGAAGTGATTTTCCAGGATGTTCGCTTCCTCTTCTTCAAAACTCATGGGTGGCCATGCCGTATAAATTCGTGATAATAGATCGTTTTTCCCTGTGATCGCCACAAATCTTCGAAATAGGAAGTGCCGTAAGTCTTACAATCTGTCGTATAAAAGGGGTCCGGATATGTAGAAGCGAAGTTTCCATTTTCCTTCATCAGACCGATCAACCACTGCGAATGGGGCTCATCATCGGTGACGACAGTGACCTTTCCATTATCTTTTAATACTCGTCCCAACTGATTCAGGAAAGGTAATTGGATTAAGCGATTTTGTGTATGCCGCCTCTTTGGCCAGGGGTCCGGAAAATTAATGAACACTTCATCAATCGTCCCGGTTGGGAAAAATTTCTCCGTAGCATGATAGGCTTCTCCGCATAAGACAAGCAGGTTCGATACCTTCAGATTATGTACTTTAGACCACAGTTTGCGCACACGGTCAAATTTCCTTTCCACAGCAATCCAATTGATATGGGGATAGCGCACTGCCCTCTCAGCGATCCAGGCTCCATTGCCGCTGCAGTATTCGATATTCACAGGGTTATTATTGCCAAAGAAATCGGGATGGTCCCATCCGGGAAAGAGGAAGAGCGGCTCTCTTGTGTTTTGTGAAAATTGCATCGGAACATACCATATGCGATCGTGTACACATACGCGTCTGTCATCCCGGGAATGGGGTGGAACTAAATCTTGCGGTTTCATAATGAAAGCATGATAGCACAACCGGATAATACAATCCAGAGAAGAATGTAACCAGATCAGGGAAATTAGAACGAACTTTTGAATTTCTCTCAACCAGGAAAACTCTAAACAAATCTTGATCTTAATCTCGATCTTGATCTTAATCTTGATCTTGATCTTGATCTTAATCTCGATCTTGATCTTAATCTTGATCTTAATCTTGATCTTAATCTAGCTCTTCACACATTTCGCATTGAAGAAAAGCAAGATCAGGATTAAGATCAAGATCGAGATCAGGATCAGGATTGGCTTAGAGCACTCTTGGTTGAGAAAGATGCAAAAATTCGTTCTAATTTCCTGTCCCCTGGTAACCACAGGGCTTAGACGCCATGCCTACCTTCTAAAACTATCTCCAAAACCCTTTTACGATTTACCTTTATCGATTCCCGGGGAATTTCTTTGATAAAATGGACCTGCCGGATTTTTTCAAAAGGGAGAACCTCTTTGGCGAACTGATCAACCAATTCCTTAATTTGCCCGCCAATGCTCGTTTCTTCGCCGGCGACTGCCAAATGGATCACATGACCTAAACGTTCGTGAGGGTATGCAAAGATCGCAGCATCGGCATTAATTTTAAGAGACAACGCTGCCTTTTGCAAAATCTCATCTAAACGCACGCAATCGACACTCTCGCCCCCGACTTTGACAAAGTGGATATTTCTTTTCACTTCGCTTAAAGCTCTCCTATCCAGATCTTGTTCGTTCACCATGTCTTCGGTTTGAAACCATCCGTTGTCTTTTGGATCGATCATTTGGCCATCGACAAGATAGGTTGTCAACAAGGCAGGACTCTTAATTGATAAACACCCGGAAACGGCTTTTAATTCCACATGATCCAAAGGGATCAGACGGGGAAATTTTTTTGTATGTAAAGAATCCAAAGAGGCGGTTGCCACTTGCGATGCGCATTCGGTAAGCCCATAGCTTGGCAGCAAAGGCCATCCAAGCTCAATGGCTTTGAAATAAAGGGAATGGGTCAAAAAACCTCCCCCCACGACGACAGCTCGTAAACAGGATGGAGGCGATTGGTTGTGCAAGACCAAATCGAATACCTGTGCCGGAACCAAAGAGGTCAAAGTGATGTGATGAGAGATGAGATAATCAATAAATAGTTGAGCATCCCATCGCATTCCTTCTAGGGAAACCACTTTTGATCCACTTAAGAAGCTCCTGGCATAAATACTTAAGCCCCCCACGTGAAACAGCGGCAACGCATTGAGCCAAATATCTTTTGAAGACGCCTTTAAGTGACGATTCACCGCCGCGGCAGAGGATAATAGTGCCTTTTTGCCAAGGGCAACCCATTTCACAACTCCGGAAGAACCGGATGTGGCAATCCAAACATGCCCCTGCAGCCCGGTATCCTGCGTGAAATTTTGCATCAGCCTCGTTCGTTCCTCAAGGGGCATTGCCGGATTGAGCATTATTTCAGATCTGTCCGATTGCCAATATTCACCGGTTAATGCTTTGTTCATCTATCCCTCTTCTAAAAGTTTCGCGACAGTGCCCATTAGTAAACAAGAACTTATTTATACCGAAGGTGGTTCAAAAGTTGGGATTTTGACAAGGAGGCTGCTCAAAATTTTCCGTCTGGAGCGAGGGACCATTGCCTATGGCCAAGGCACGAGTGAAGACAAAAATTTTGATGCAAAGCCGATGCCGTCAAAAACCCATTTTTGAATCACGTTCGGTATAAGCGTTGGCTCTAATAAATTCAACACAAAGACACGAAGACTCAAAGAAACAAAGAAATTCTGCCCTCAACACCTTTTCTCTTAGTGTCTTGGTGACTTTGTGCCTTTGTGTTAAATTAAAGAAGGCACGTGCAAGGATACCTCTTAAGAGAAACGTTTAACGTAGGAATGACAATACGGATGGTGCCCTGTTTTATCGTAATAATGCTGATGATACTCTTCAGCGACATAAAAAGGCATTGCGGGTTTAAGTTCAGTCGTAACATCAAACCCTCGCTCACGAAGAGTGTCGATCAAACGCTGCGCAATTGCTTTTTGTTTCTCGGACAAGTAAAAAATAGCAGACCGGTACTGGGGACCCTTGTCCGGTCCCTGGGCATTCCCTTGAGTTGGATCGTGAATTTCAAAAAAATAGGTAATTAATTTTTCGATGTCGGTGACAGCCGGATCAAAAATGACTTCAACAGCTTCTGCATGGCCGGTATCGCCCTGGCATACCTCTTCATACGCAGGATTGACAACATCGCCTCCCATATAGCCGCAAAGGGTGAGCTGAACTCCGGGTTGCTTTTTAAGCAAATGTTCAAGGCCCCAAAAACAGCCTCCGGCAAAAAAAATTCGTTCCCCGCCGTTACCGGTGAAAGCGGGAATGAATCGGAGCGACATAGAATTGACGCAATGCCTCACGTTTTTTTGTGTGAGAAATTCCCCCTCAAACACATGACCTAAGTGCGCTCCGCAATGGCGGCAAAGAATTTCCACGCGGCGGCCATCCTCATCGATATGACGAAGGATTGCCCCAGGGATCTCCTCATCGAAGCTCGGCCATCCGCACCCCGAATCAAACTTTGCCGAAGACAGGTATAACGGAGCATCGCAACGGCGGCACGTGTATACTCCCGCGGCAGCCTGCACATCATATTCACCGGAAAATGGCCTCTCGGTCCCTTTATGGCAAATAATGTGTTCTTCCTGAGAAGATAACCGGTGATAGCGCTTTTTCATGAGATCCTTTATACAGCACAGATTTTATCCAACGCCCTTTTTAAATCCTGATTTTCAGGTTTAAGAAATACACCGGAAGCTTTCATCCATGAAATATAATCTTTGGGAAGATCTTTCAATAATGTTCCCTGAAACTTACCAAAAGGCATATGATGAATTTCTGCCGGAACATTCATTAACGCATAAATGGTTTCAACCGGCAGATCATCAGTCATGATTTTAAAAACCTGATGCAGCACAACAACATCATCTAATGCCCGGTGAGCATTATTAGACGCAATCCCATAAATTTCGCGCAAAGACTGCAAGGTATGCCGCGGCAAGTCAGGACGATAGCGCCTGGCCCATTTTAAACTGTCCATGAATCTCCATGGAGGCATTGTAAGGCCCGCTCTGGAAAATTCTGCCTTCATAAAATGAATATCAAACGCATCATTGTTATGCGCCACTAAAATGACATCCCCTTCGCAAAATGCGCAAAACTTCTCAGCTACCTCTGAAAATGGCGGGCTATCTGCGACCATTTCGTCTGAAATGTGATGGACTGCTGTCGCTTCTGCTGGAATTGGTTTCCCGGGGTTAATCAAAGCGACAAAGGACCGGTCATGCAATGGATCATAAGCTGCAAGTTCGATCACCCTTTCTTTTTCAGCTTGCAGCCCCGTTGTTTCTGTATCGTAAAAAATAGCTCGAGAAGATCCCATATTTCCTCTATCAATAAGGCACTGACGGCATTCCACCCTGATTTCTTTTTCCGGTAAAATCGGGGTTGTTTGTAGCCGGGATCAATGAATAGTCATCATTTGTCGGCATGCGATAGCAAGAAGTAAGCGTGCTTAAGACGACTAAGATGGCGCTTAATGCCAAGGTAAAGCCCCATTGATTCACTTTTTTTATATCTTTCATGATTTTTCCTTTTATATCCTGCTATTAATAACTTTTCGAACCGTATATAACCTAAAGGGCACCAACATCAGGACATCGATGAGCATTTTTATTGAAAAATCTCCGATGGCAAACGTGAGAATCAACATTCCCTCTCCCCAAAACGCGATGGTTGTAAAGACAATCGTGTCAATAACGGATGCAGCTGATGATGCGGCCATTGGTCCTAACCACCATGCCGCATATTTATACCGATTAAATATCGCAATATCGAATAATTGAGCAACCAAAAATGCAGTTCCCGAAGCCAATGCGATTTTTGGAATGTTCAGGAACGAAGAAACAATCACCCCCAAGACAAATCCAAAATAAACAACAGTTTTTGCAGCTTGAGTACCAAAATTACGATTGGTCAGTTCAGTGATCAAAAAACAGACAGGATAGGGAAACGCCCCCCAGGTCAACCAGTCATTGATCTGATATTGCACCAAATAGTTTGAAACGGCTACAGCTGCCATCATTGCAAAAATAGCGTGTAAAATTCCAGGTTGACTTCTGATAAGAGAAAAATAGTGTCTGACAGGCATGATTTTTTACCATTCGGGCTTAATTTTTAGTTGCTATGAGTGTACAGAATGGGTAAATTATTCGCAAGACAAACGACAATAAGGAACTGGAAACAGGAAATTAGAACGAATTTTTGAATTTCTCTTAACCAAGAAAACCCTAACCCAATCCTGATCTTGATCTTGGCCAATCCTGATCTCGATCTTGATCATGATCGAAATTAAGATCAAAACGTGAGACATGAGACCTCGCACACAGAAAAATTGAAGAAAAGCAAGATTAAGATCAAGATCAAGATCGAGATTAAGATTTGCTTAGAGTTTTCTTGGTTGAGAGAAATTCAAAAAATCGTTATAACTTCCTGTGCCATAAAAAAGGTAACTACCACAGAGCCCACAGAAAACACAGAGGGGGTATTTTCACTCTGTGTTTTCTGTGGGCTCTGTGGTAGTTTAATTCTTGTCATTTAGAAGAGTCTGGCACATCCGGCACAATCACACCCGCAGCTTCTTCGACTTTCCCTTGAGTCTCCGCAGCTTCTGCTTCAGCAAAAGCAGCCTCAATAGCCTCTATTTCCTGCATTTGCTTCTGCAAAAGTATTTCATCAGCTTCTTGTCGGAACAGTTCCTTCCCTGCCACATCTTCGGCTTGCAAACCAGCTAGCCCCTTGTCGACTTCCTGAATGAGACTTTCCAGCTCGGCAGTTGTCTTTTCCGCTACTTGCTCTGCTAACTTTTGCTGCTCTTCGGTTTGTTGTTTTTGACTCGCTGCCGCTTCTTCCGCTGCCCGTTTTACAGCTTCTTCACCGGCAGCACGGGCCGCTTTAGATGCCTCACCGCTTCTGATGTACTTGACCTGTTTTTCTATTTCCCCTACCACTTGCAATGTCTTTTTAGATGCAAATATTCCTTTTAAATTACCGTATACTTTATTCACTTCATCGGCAAGATCCTCAAGAGCTTTTCGGTCTGCAGATGTTAAAGAGGTGGCAGCCCTGGCACTGATCTTTATAACTTCTGCTTTGATCGCACTTGCCGCCTGACTGCGTGAAATCCACGTATTTTTTTTAAATAAAGTCCTTATTTTTGCCCACACCCTGGCAGAAAGGCCTATCGGTTTTGCGAGTGCAGCCTTGACAGACCTCGAAAGTTCTTCGATTCCCTCTTCGCTTTGTGTCTTTGGTTTAACAGGCGTTACTGGAACATCCGGCTTTGGAGGAGCTTTTGGCTGCGGAACGCTTTGCTCGTAGAATAAACAATAGCTTTGTTCAAGCAAACCCGGCAATTCTTCTGGCGGGACTTTCCTGGTTTGATCATCATTAAATTCGTACCACGACCCGTCAGCCTCCAACCGGTAACTGACGTAATGCCCGCTATTCAAATCATCGCCAATGTGTACAACAAATGATTTCAAACGGTAAATTAACGCAGGATCCTTCCCGGGTGGTTGACCGTAGGCGCGATTTAAATCCAGAGAGAGATCTTTTGGAAATTTTACTTTGCTTGCATTTTTCTTGGTATTTTCTAAAGCTTCATCTGAAAAAGCTTTCACACGGGCTTTATCCAAAACGGAAGAGTATTTTCCTAAATGATTAAAAATTTGCTCTGTGGTCGCTTCTTGTTTTTCCTTGTTCTTTTCTGCAACAAAAAAAAGCTATCTCATTCGAATTCATATCTTTAGAAGCTCTGATACTGGCAATTTCTTCATCGTAGCCTTCAGCCACTAATTTTGTCAGAAAATCGCGACACTCATTTTTTTAATGGAGGGATTTCTTCGTCTGCCTTTTTCATATTCACCAATTCGGCATGCTTCGCAATCTCTTCCAGCATCTCAAAGCGATAGCGAGGCATTTTTTCCTTTAACTCTTTCAGATTTACTTCAACGGCCTCTAATTCTTTTTTTACTGGTTCAGCTGCTGCGCCTTCAAGTTTTGTCAATTGAGATTCCAGCTTTCTTTTTTTTGCTTCCAAATTTGCAATAGCCTTGGTCATTGGCCCAACGCCAATCGTTCTCACTAGTTGTACAGGTAAAACCTTGGGATAGGGTTGGTCTCCTTCCATTTTGACGAGTTTTGGAGTTCTCGAAAAATCATTGCTGCCATCTATAAATTCATCTTTTTCGCTATTTTCCGACTTAAAATAGATATCAAGCATCCCTTGTATATCCTCTACTCCCTCTTGAAAGGGAAGTTTTAACCCGT